>NZ_CAMLHF010000274.1 GCF_946479715.1 uncultured Pedobacter sp.
TACGTCTTTAATATTAAATGAATTATCATTAGGATCGTTAGTTTTATTTACAAATTTTTCCATTATGGTAGGAATAATAGAAGCAGCAATACTTTTAGCAGAATCCATATTGATTCCTAACCCCGCCAGTTTTTCTGTAAAACCGGATGCTGCCTGATCAACAACTGAACCTGTACCTCCATTTTTAAATGTGTCTACTAAACCTCCAATGTCTCCTGATGACAGCTTTTCTTTAAGCGCATCAATAATAGAACCTGATGCGGCTTCAATTGCCGCATCATTTTGCTCATTTGGAACTGCACTATTATTTACAATAGCGTCCTGAACATTTTCTGTTACCAATTGTTTTAAATTTTCAATCATAGCTAGTTTTTTTATGGCAATGAATTGCCTATTATATTTAAATATAGCTAAAATAATTCTCTTGTATGAACTTCCGATGAAACTATGTTTATCATTAAAATATTAAATCTCTGCAATCAAATTTTGTGAAATAAAATAAACCGCTACATTTACAAAAACACTAATTATTATGCTTCCAACAGTAAACTTTACAGAAACCGCCGCTTACAAATACCTGGCCGATCACTTCATCAACATTAATGAAAAAAGCTTAAAACAGCTATTTGCTGAAGATGAGGGACGCTTTGAGAAATTCTCATTAATATTTGAAGATATCCTGGTCGACTATTCGAAAAACCGAATTGACGATACCACCATAGCTCTGCTCATTCAATTAGCCAGAGAATGCAAATTAGATGAAGCAATAAAGGCAATGTTTAGTGGAGATAAAATTAACCAGACAGAAGGCAGACAAGTATTGCACGTTGCATTACGTGAACCTGCCGATGGCGAAATTTTAGTAGATGGCAAAAACGTTGTTAAGGACGTCCATCACGTGCTTTCAAAAATGGAAAAATTCAGTAATGCCATCATTTCCGGAAGCTGGAAAGGCTATACTGGCAAAGCGATAACTGATGTTGTTAATATTGGTATTGGAGGTTCTGATTTAGGCCCTGTAATGGTTACCGAAGCTTTAAAGGCATACAAAAATCATTTAAACATGCATTTTGTATCAAATATAGATGGCACCCACATTGCAGAGACTTTAAAACAAGTTAATCCTGAGACTACATTGTTCCTGATTGCTTCCAAAACATTTACTACTCAGGAAACCATGACCAATGCAAATACTGCAAGAAGCTGGTTCCTTGAAAAAGGTGCAAAAGCAGATGACATTGCAAAACATTTTGCTGCCTTATCAACCAATGCAAAAGATGTTTCTGCTTTTGGAATTGATACCGAAAACATGTTCGAATTCTGGGATTGGGTTGGTGGCAGATATTCTCTTTGGAGTGCCATCGGGTTGCCAATTTCATTAAGTATAGGTTTCGATAACTTCAAACAACTCCTGGCAGGAGCTCATTCAGCAGATCAACACTTTGAAACTGCAGAGTTTGAAATCAATATCCCCGTATTATTGGGCCTTATAGGCGTTTGGTATATCAATTTCTTTAATGCCGAAACTCAGGCAATTTTACCTTACGATCAATACATGCATCGTTTTGCAGCTTATTTCCAACAAGGTGATATGGAAAGCAATGGCAAACATGTAGATCGCAATGGAAATGACGTAAACTACGAAACCGGTCCAATCATTTGGGGTGAGCCTGGCACTAACGGTCAGCATGCATTTTATCAATTAATACACCAGGGAACGCGCTTAATCCCTTGCGATTTTATTGCCCCTGCTCAAAGTTTAAATCCTATCGGCGATCATCATCCAATTCTTTTATCGAACTTCTTTGCTCAAACAGAAGCCTTAATGAATGGAAAAACCAAAGAGCAGGTAGTTGCAGAACTTAAAAAAGAAGGTAAGTCAGACGAAGAGATTAACAAACTGGCTCCATTTAAGGTTTTTGAAGGCAACAGACCTACCAACTCTATCTTATTAAAGAAAGTTACACCATTTAGCTTAGGAAGTCTGATAGCTATATATGAACATAAAATCTTTGTACAAGGCATTATATGGAACATCTTCAGCTTTGATCAATGGGGCGTTGAGCTTGGTAAACAATTAGCAAAAAGTATTTTACCTGAACTGCAAGACAATAATGATGTTTCTTCTCATGATGGATCTACAAACGGATTGATCAATCAATACAAGGCCTGGAGAAACTAGTTATCAAATATGTGACACTAACTGGTGTTTTCGCATTAAACCTTTTATATGTTAATTTGTTCTAACCCAACAGAGTAGCATGATCATATTTTATGATTAAAAAGGTTTAATGCTATTTTATTTGTAAATTGAGATATAAACACATTTAAAGTAAATCATCATGAAAACGCTTAAAAACACATTACTGTTGGTTATCATGTTCATCGCGATACAGGTTTCCGCCCAAACGGATAAAGAAACCACCGCAAGACTGGTAGAAGCCAAAACTTTGGTATTTAATGCTACAACAGCATTACCAATGGCAAATATGGACCTTAATAAGGTACTGCAGAGATTTCCGGGTGGGCAGGGAAGCGGAGCAATTCAGCTTAGTGGATCCCAATACACGCTAACAATAGCTAAAGATAGTGTAGAAGCATATTTACCTTACTATGGCAGGGCATACAGTGCAAATTTAAATCCTAATGACTCGGGCATTAAATTTAAATCTAAAGATTTCACCTACAAAACCGAGAAAAGGAAAAAAGGTGGCTGGGTAATAACCATTAAACCAAAAGACACTAAAGATGTACAATCACTTACACTTAGTGTTGGAGAAAAAGGATACGCAGTACTTAATGTAAACAGTAATTACAGACAACCTATTGCATTCAATGGCTTCATTAGCGAGCCTGTGGTCAAAGCCAATAATGCACCAGCAAAATAAATTAAAGAATGGCGTTAGTTCTTCTTTACTGGAACTAACGCTATTTCAAACAATTTAGGCCATTTCTTCCCGGTAACAAACAGGCGTTTACCTTGTTTATCCCAGGCTATACCATTTAAAACATCATTTAAGATACTATCTTCTGTTTTAAAATATCCTTTTGGCAACAATCCACTCAAGTCTATCTTCTTCTCAACAATACCTGTATTAGGATCTATTACCACTAAGTAATTGTATTGATAAATATTTGCGTAGATTTTTCCGTCTATATATTCAAGCTCATTAATAGAATCAACTGCTCCAAGATTATCATAAACATCAATCACACGTTCATCTTTATAGGTATCCTTATTCATGAAGTAAAGTCGGTTAGAACCGTCAGACATGATCAGCTGCTTACCATCATAACATAAACCCCAACCTTCTCTGCTGGTTTGATACGGAAATGTTCCAAGCTGTTTAAAGGTTTTGGCATTATATACAAAACCTGAATTCGCTTTATAGGTTAACATTACAATCTTATCGTCTACAAGTGTAGATCCCTCTCCAAAATATTGCTTGTCAAGATCTATTTTTTGTATTGCCTTACCAGTTGCCAAGTCTACCCATCTCAATGTTGAGAAACCATTCTCACCAGTACTTTCCAGTAATCTTCCATTATGATATTCCAATCCCTGAGTATACGATGAGGTATCGTGCGGATAAGTTTTAACAATTTTATAAGTCAACAGTTCAGGGTTTAATCCTGATCTTAGTACAATATTAATTGTCGAAGTATCTTTTTTAGTCCCATCATCAGTTACTGCCGTAATTATCTTGTAACCTACAGCCAAACCTTTTGTTTTTATATTTACGGCATCGGTGCTGTTCTTTGTTTCAACAGTTTTACCATCTACCAGGTAAGTAACTGATTTAATCTGGTTGTCTTTCGGAACATCCAGTTCTACTTTTACTTCATCACCTAAACCAAACATTTGCCCTTGTTCAGGCGCTTTAAATCCTACTACAGAAACAGAAGGCTCATTCTTACATGAAAAGATAAATGAAACGCTAAATATTAGAGAAAGGATTGGTATTACCTTAAAGAAATTGGTGTTATTTTTAACTTGGCCAGAATGCATCTTCAATATGATTAATTTTATAAAGGTGTCTATTTTCAAAAACAATTGCAATAATATCGAAACGAATTTCTCCCTCATGATTATTCATTTCAATGTAGGCAGATGAAGCATACTCAAGTTGTCTTTCCTTCTTACTGCTTACAAAATCCTCAGGTTCACCATAATCTGTCGAACTTCTTGTTTTTACCTCAACAAAAATTATTGTTCCTTCCTGATTAGCTATAACGTCAACCTCCGCTCTTCCGTACCTCCAGTTCATTTTTAGTATCCGATAACCCAGATTTTCTAAATACTCTTTAGCAATATCTTCTCCTCGTTTACCTAAATCGTTATGACTAGCCATTACTTTAATATAACAGTGCCAAGGTACTTAGAAATATCTCTCTCAACGCCTTTTATCATCATGTGGCGCTGCATTAGAATTTCCTGGTTTACGGGATCGGTTTCACTTGCAAGTTCTTTTGTAATATCGGTAAGCATCTTGCCAATTTTGTTCTTTTTAAGATGATAGAGACCACCAAAAATTGTGGCTTTTAGGTTTATGCTCTCGTCTCTAACATAAATATTATGTCTGTTTTCCCAGTTTTCACTCAGTGAATAGGGTGAGGTAGATAGTGTAATAGCAAGATCAACAATCCGCCTGTCCCCGCTTTTAATAAACTGACTGGCAACCGGCAAATGGCCGTTCTCTATTTCTTCTCGGTAAGTGTCAATAATGAGTTTACATATCTCATCCTCAAAAGTAACATCAGCTAAATTCTGTATAATAAAAGAGCCGATATACATATTATCTATCTTATCCCAAGTAACCAGCTCATGGCCAAATGCCAATAGTAGCCTAATGATCTCCCGCTCCTGTATTAAATTGGTATCTGCAGTTTCAACTTGTTCAGTTGGTCCGGCCGACTCTCCCGGGTTCTCAAAGAGATTATCTGGTGGTCCATCTTGCTGATAAGGACTTTGTTGGTATTGCGACTGCTGAGGTTGATTGCCCCCACTTGTTTTTTTAAATTTGGCCGCTCTGATTTTATTCAGTTCAGAAAGTAGTATCCTTTCTTCAACCTGCAACAAGCCACTGCATTCTCTTATAAAAACAGAAGCCTTAATGTCATCGGGTATTTTAGCGATACTTTCTACGATATCCCTAATGATGCCCGCCCTTTTTATGGGGTCAGTACCAGCCTCTTTTAATAAGATACTGGCCTTATATAAAATGAAATCCTTACGGTTATTCTCTATGTACTTTTTAAACTCTCCAGAACCTACATGATGCATGTAAGAGTCAGGGTCATGCCCATCCGGGAAAAGAACAACCTTAACATTCAATCCTTCTTCAAGGATCATGTCTAGACCACGAAGAGAGGCTTTAATACCCGCAGCATCACCATCATAAAGAATGGTGACATTTTCCGAGAACCTGCCGATCAGTCTTATTTGCTCGGTAGTTAATGACGTTCCTGACGAGGCCACCACGTTTTCTATGCCAGCCTGGTGTACGGCTAAAACATCGGCGTAACCTTCAACCAGATAGCAGTTATCCGCATCCCTAATTGCTTTCTTCGCATGGAACAAACCATAAAGCACATTAGATTTATGATAAATATCACTCTCCGGCGAGTTTACATACTTAGGAACATTTTTATCTGTTTTTAAGGTTCTGCCTCCAAAACCAATTATCCTTCCGGTAAAATTATGGATTGGGAACAGCACCCGGCCTCTGAAACGGTCATACAGCCTGCCTTTATCATTCCTGATGGC
>NZ_CAMLHF010000275.1 GCF_946479715.1 uncultured Pedobacter sp.
ATGGTGTCGTTTACGTGTTTTTGAAGGTATAAGGGCTGAGGGCCTGATCTGCCTCCTCTGCGACCTTTAGGGCGTCTGTTTTGCTTGCCGATAAATACGTTTACAGAATCGTGTAAAAGTAACTCCGTTAAATCGGCTGTTGGTGGTGTGCTTAGTATTTGTCCTTCGAAACCCAACCGAACCAGTGTTGGCAGGTTACCGGAATGGTCTATATGGGCATGGGTTAGGATAACTACATCTATAGAAGCTGGATCGAAAGGGAAATATTGGTTTTCTTCCTGAAAGGTTTCTTTTTCGTAGTCGAGCCCACAATCAATTAATATATTGTAATTTTCTAATTGTAAAAGGTGCATGCTTCCGGTTACCTGTTTAGCTGCTCCCCAAATGGTCAATTTCATATTTTTTGGTTATCCTAATAAGGGCAAGATATCATTTTAACAGTTAAGCATAAACTAAAATTATAATTTACCTTTTTGTAACCACTGTACCCAATTGGTTATCTGGTAATTATATTTTAATACTGTTGATGATTGATTGGAGTTAATTATTTTCCAGGTGGTAAGTTCGTTTATAAATGTTGGTGGCACCAGCCCCGAGTTAATGGTTGCCTGTGTATAAAATGCTTGTTTTTGCGGATGGTGAGGGGTGCAGGCATTAAATGTGTGCCCGAAAGTTTCAGTTTCTATGATGTGTGTGCTGATGCCAACGCAATCTTTTAAGTGAATGAGATTTATTGGGGATTGCCCGTTTGGGGAATTTACTTTACCAGCGAAGAACCTGCCCGGATCGCGACCGGGACCAATGAGTCCGCCAAACCTGAGTATTGTTGTTTGGAAAGCTTGTTGGTTTTTAAGAATGGCTTCTGCTTGTTTCATTGCTTTACCGGATGGGGTATCGGGATCTGGTTCGTCAGTTTCTGATAATTCGGTATTGCGATCGCCATATACTGAGGTAGAGCTTATAAATAGTACATTTTTGACGGTGTTGTTGTTTGCTGCCTTGCAGATTTTGGTTATTTTATCTGGAAAGCTGGCTTGTTCAGCACTGCTTCTTTTGGGCGGGATACAGATAACCAATGTGTGGCTGTTGAAGAATGCAGGGTCGTAGTTAATGCTTTGCTCGTTAAAGTTTACCAGATAGGGGGCTATTCCTTCTGTTTGAAGAATGGGTAGTTTATCGGTACTGGTTGTTGAGCCTTTTACTTTGTAGCCTTTGGTGAGTAGGTGTTTTGCTAATTCTAAGCCATACCAGCCACATCCTAGTATGCTGATTGTTTTTTGCATGTGTTTTATCGAGAGGGGTTTTGAATGGCTAGTCAGGGATCCCGAAATAAATTCAGGATGACGAGTGTGTTATTAACGAGTGTATTATTACTGTACTATTTTATGTTAAAAGAAAAAAGCCTGATCAGGTTTTATGATACAGGCTCTTTTTTGATTGAAAGAGGATAATTAAAGAACTTTTACATTCTGAGCCTCTGGGCCTTTTTTTCCTTCGTTCAATTCGAATTCTACACTGTCACCTTCATTTAGCTCTCTGAATGAATCTCCTGCTATTGCAGAAAAATGTACGAAAATATCTTTTCCTCCATCTTCTGGAGTTATAAATCCAAATCCTTTGGCAGAATTAAACCATTTAACTTTTCCTGTTGTACGCATAGTATTAATGTTATTTCGATGTGAAAGTAATCAATTGAATATTAAAATCAAAATGTTGCATTTGGAGTTGCTTTGTTGAATTTTTGAAACTTAAAAGTTCAACTTTTGTTATATCTAATGACTTAAATGAACTTTTATGGGTGCGAAAATGAAAAAGAAGGCTGATCTGAAAGCGAAGAAAAATAATTTGGACGATGATAATTTAGGGTTAGATGCTGACCATTCATCAGACCCACCATCTTTAATGACAAGATTAGACGACGATAATGACCGGATTTCAGGAAATAGGGACGGGGAAAATGATGTTGATGAAAATTATAGTAGCGTAGTTTACAGTCCGTTAGATGATAAATAACGTTTTTGGCACCATTTTCTCTAGATGTGGGTAGTAAACTAAATTTTATAGTCATGAAATATTTATTTTCAATAGTAATAGCAGGAACAATGTTATTATCGGCGTGCTCGAATAACAATGAAAAGGAACAAGCGCTAATTAAGCAACAGGCAATTGCCGCAGTAAAGGATAGCTTGAAACTAGATAGCTTTAAAAAAGCAGAAGTAAAAAAACAAGAGGATGCAAAAATTGCTGCTCAGGTAAAAGAAGAAAAAAGAACTTTATTATTAGCTGAAAGAAATGAAGCTGCTTCTCAATCTTCAGGAAACCGGAATTATGAAGAGCCAGCTGCTGCCAAGAAAAAAGGATGGAGTGAAGCTGCAAAAGGTACCGCAATTGGTGCCGGAGCAGGAGCATTAGGTGGTGCGCTTATCGATAAGAAAAAAGGAAGAGGTGCCATTATTGGTGGTGTTGTTGGTGCGGGTGCAGGATATTTAATTGGAAGGGATAAAGATAGAAAATCTGGAAGAGTACAACCTAAAAACTAGTATAGGTTAAGATTTTATTATCTGTTTTAAAAAAACGGCTGTTATTTATATAACAGCCGTTTTTTTATGTTCTAATTTTCGTGGTATTTGTTTTTAATTAATGACTGTGGAATATATTCTACAATAAGGGTGTTTTTGATTTGATTTATACTGTGTATACAAATATGTGTAATTAGTGTGAAACTTCTTTTTAGTGTGTATAACCCTCAAAAACACCTATTAAACACTGATTTTGATATGGAAAATTATTGCTGGCTTGATTTTTTCAATTACGTTATTAAAAACAGTAAAAAAAATGAAGCTTTACATCGGTTTATTAGCATTAATTTTCATCTCTTTGAGCAGCTGCACGAAAAATTCAACATTTAGCAATCCCGAAATAGCTATAAGTAAAGAAGGGATACTGAGAATTGAATGTGAGAACTGTGATGTGAATTATCACATTAATAACAAGGACTTTAATGTTAGTGTTTCTGATGGAAGTAATGATATCCCATTTTATTATACAAGTGACTTTAAATTAAAAACAGAAGTAGTATCAAAAGCAGATCAAAATATAAGAGTGCTGGTTATTGATTCTTTTGGACGTATAGTTTCAAATGAATTGAGTACGAGAGAAAAAGGGGAAATTAGTAAAATGGAATTTGCTATTAAAATAAAGTAACAGGAAGGCGTAGAAATTGGAAAGTGATTGTAAGATAATTAACTAAGGATTTTAAGAAAGGAGACAAGATTATGGAAAGTAATACAACTACTAAAAAACAGATACTGGTTGTTGATGATGAGCTAAGTATTCTTAGACTATTGACATTTATATTGTCTGCCGACTATGATCTTGTAATTAAGAAGAGTGGTATAGAGGCGATAAGCTGGTTAGAGGAGGGGAACGATCCGAATTTAATTATATCTGACTTGATGATGCCTTACTTTGATGGCAGCACCTTGATTAGAAATCTGAAAATTAGTGGCCTTTATAGAGACACTCCTGTTATTTTGTTATCGGGCGCGGAAGATTTAGAAGATAAGGTGAAAAAGATGCCTTTTAAAATAGATAGCTACCTTGAGAAACCATTTAATCCTGCTGTTTTAAAATCGAAAATAGCACAATTAATAAACTAAATTCAAATAACCGAAGCCAAACCAACTAGAATATGACATCCTCAACCATCGAATTTCATAAAGTAAGTGCCAAAATCGTATATTTTGGTAAACTACTGAAAGAAGTGATATCTGAAGAACTTGACGGCGATATCACATACCTTGAAGACCCTGCTGATTTTAAAAGGTATTTAGATAATCAATCTTTTTTAAGCGTTCCGGATATTGTTCTGATAGAAGTTGATGAAAACAACCAATGCTTTGATCAGGTGAAATACATAAAAAAGAACCCTTTGCTACAAGGACTTATTATTGTATTGCTTGGTGTTAAAGAAGATAAAGCCTGGAGAAAAAAAGCTTTAGAATTAAAGGTTAATGACTATTACACTTACCCTTTCCCATATGAGGATTTCTGTGAGCGCCTGAACTTTTTGGTGAAATTTAAGTTGATTAAACCAAAGTTGATGGACATTGCCCAGCAAATGGAAGTGGAATATAAGATTCCAAGAACAAAAAGGGTATTTGACATCCTTGCATCAGGATTTGCTTTACTGTGTTTATCGCCATTGTTTATAATTGTGGCAATACTGATAAGACTGGAATCGAAAGGCAAAATTGTATATAAGAGCAAAAGGGTTGGTGCAGGATATAAAATCTTTGACTTTTATAAGTTCAGGTCTATGAGAAGCGACGCTGATAAAATGCTTGCTTCGATGGCTAGCCTTAATCAATACACCAGTTCTGAGGAAAATAAAGATAATAAATCGGCCTTTGTTAAATTTAAAAATGATCCTAGAATAACTAAAGTGGGATCTTTCTTGAGGAAAACAAGTATTGATGAGTTACCTCAGCTGATAAATGTACTGATCGGCGATATGTCGTTAGTAGGCAACAGGCCATTGCCATTGTATGAAGCTGAACAATTGACTACAAACGAATGGTCGACCAGATTCCTGGGCCCTGCCGGATTAACCGGATTATGGCAAATCAGTAAAAGAGGTCAGGATGATATGTCGGAACGTGAGCGTAAGGAGCTGGATAATTATTATGCTTCGAACTATTCCATTTTCCTTGATATGAAAATTATCCTTAAAACAATACCTGCATTGATCCAAAAGGAGAATGTTTAATTCTCTATAATTTTTTAAATCATCTAATATTAACTACAAAATATAAATTAAATGAAAAATCTATCAAAATTCACTTTAATTGTCCTGATGTTTATAAGTCTGGATAGTTTTTCACAAGAGTCAATAATTGGCGAAATTAAATATTCGGATCTGGAAAAGTATATTGATCTGGCAGTGCAAAATTACCCTAGGGTAAAGATTACGGATGTAAATGTTGAGAAGGCGAAAACAGACATTTCTATGAACGCATTATCATATCTTGATATATTTAATGCTTCATATTTTTACAGACCGAATAATAAAACTGCTATTGATGTAATTAACCCTTATGCCGTAAACGGTTTTCAACTTAGTGTAAATGTGAACCTTGGAAACTTTCTTCAAAAGCCTTTAGCAGGGAAAAAAGCCAGGGCAGATTATAAAATTGCAAAATTAGAAGCAGAAGATTTCAGATTAACCCTTGCTACTGAAGTAAAGAAAAGATATTATGCGTACATTCAACAAATTAACCAGTTGAAAATTTATACCCAAAGTGTACAGGATAATCAAAACGTAGCCGACAATTTAAAAAACAAGTTTGAAAAGGGCGAAGTAGCTTTAGATACTTATAATCAATCGAGAATAAATCTTACCATTGCCAGCACCTCTAAAATTCAAACTGAAGTTAACTTGTTAAGTGCAAAAGATGCATTGGAAGAGATAATAGGAATGAAATTATCAGAGGTTAAATAAGATATATTTACACAGTTATAAATGGACATAAAAGCATTTTTACGACTTCTTGGCAAGTATAAATGGGTTTTGATATTGGTAC
>NZ_CAMLHF010000276.1 GCF_946479715.1 uncultured Pedobacter sp.
ACGGACCATCTGGGGTTTTTGACGTTGGCACCTTTTTAGGCGCGTTTGTAAAAACACCTTTATACCGTCCTGCATATATTTCCTGTGCCTTACTTTCTTGAGCAAAACAGAACAGGATCAGAAGTATGGTCCACAAATTACGCACAACCTAAAAGTTGGGATTCTGTGTCCACACGCCTTTCATAATATCCATTTGACCCAATGGGATTGGAAAAAGGTAAGACTTAAACTTTCTTTTTGTTCCTTTAGCATCATAAGCCACCAGAGGGATAACCTGATCTGCTATTTTCCATCTGATTAGGTCATTGTATCGTAAACCCTCAAAAGCAAGTTCCACTCTTCTCTCATTTCTAATGATTTCCCTAGTCAGCACAAGCTTTGCCGGCATATTAACTCCAGGTCTTGCCCTTACATCATTTAATGCTTTTAAAGCACGTGGGTCAGCACCTTGTCCATTTTCAAACATGGCCTCAGCATACATCAGTAACAGATCAGCATAGCGAATTTTAACCATATGCTGATCACTCAATGTAGCACCAGAGGCATTATTTATAGCAGGATTTACCCATTTTTTAAAGGCCATGGTAGTATAAGGAATTTGTCCTTCGGCCGTACTCCCGGCTTGTTTAAAGCCTCCCGGATTATATGCCCAGGGATCACCGGCTTCAAAAATGGTCATCTTTCTGCGCGGATCATTTGGCTCATAAGCATTCTTCAGTTCTACAGTTGGAAATACAGACATACGCCCGCCAATAACCTGATCCAAAGAGTGATAATCATCCGGGGCTTTAAATTGTACAGAGAACATGATCTCTTTGTTATTGATTTGATTACCAAAAAATATACCGGCATAATTGTCAGAAAGTCGAAATGGATTACCAGCGTCGCCAATTAATGTCCAGGCTGCATCAGCTGCTTCACTATATCGTTCATTGTTTAACAGCACTCTGGTTTTAAGGGCTATTGCAGAACCTTTCACGGCACGGCCATCACCAAATGCGGTAGCTGGCAAGTAAGAAATAGCCAAATCAAGATCTTTGAGAATCTGCGCAACTATTTCTGCTTTAGGAGATCTCGGCGTTTTCATAAAATCACCATCCAATGTAGCTGGTTTCAAAATAAGTGGCAAATCTCCATAAAGCTGAGTAAGGTCATTATAGTAAAAAGCCCTTAGAAACAGAGCCTCTCCTTTCATCTTGTTACGGGTGGCATCTGTAATTACAGTAACACGGTCTATATTCTCCAGAAAGTAATTACAATAAGCAATTCCCTGAAAACCAAAAGTAAAGGATTTACTCACAATACCGGTTGTAGCAGAATTATGCTCACCCCTCATTACAATATCAAAAGCTTCATAATTAGAGGTATTGGACGCATTGTCAGACAGTGCTTCCCAGTAAAGGGAATTACCGCTTTGCCCTGCCCCATTGGAAATAATTGGTTCTTTAAGCTTATAATAGCAAGCTATAAGTGCCTTATTGGCCTCTCCTTCTGTTTTCCAAAAATTTTCAGAATTGGGATTAGAAAGCGGATCTGTATCTAAAGTCTTCTTACATGAAAACACCATTGTGCTCAACATTATCAGAAGCATTGTTTTTATATATATAGTCTTCATAACATTAACGATTATAGTGTTACTTTCACACCGAATGAATAAATTTTAGCCTGAGGGTAAATTGCTGCCCGACCACTGGCCGCTGCCCGTTCAGGATCACTTCCTTTAAAAAAGTCGCTAAATGTTAGCAGGTTGTCTCCAGACACATATAATCTTAGTGCCTGAATCTTAGCTCTGTTAATCAGCTTAGCCGGGAAGCTGTAACCCAGCTGAAAATTCTTTAATCTCAAATAAGAAGCATCCTGCAACCACCAGTCCGAAACCTGGGTATTAGGCGTATAATTTTCGTTAAAAATATGAGGGATGGTATTTGATGTACCTTCTCCATCCCAGGCACCTCTCCAGAACGTAGGTGGCGGGCCTGCTTGTCTGAATGGTGCAATTCCCCATTCTTTAACATAGATCTTACGGCCTTGAACTCCCTGGAAAAAGAAGCTCAGGTCAAAGTTTTTATAATCGGCGTTAAAGCTCAATCCGTAATTAAATTTAGGAAAAGCCCCACCAACCACCATTCGGTCATCAGTAGTAATTTTGCCATCAGGAACACCATTTGGCCCACTTACATCTTTGTATTTCATGTCTCCCGGTTTAGGTTTAACAAGTGGAGTGGGTCCATTGTCAATTTCAGCCTGATTTTGATAGATACCATCAAATACGTACATGAAATACGAATTATAAGGTAGCCCTTCCTGATTGATCGTTCCATTGCCACCATTAATCTCACGCGCACCATATTTCACTACCTTATTTCTGTAGGTCTCAAAGTTTCCCTGCACTTTGTAATGAAAGTCGTTGATCTTATTTTCATATCCCAATGAAACTTCGAAACCGGTGTTGTTCATTTCGCCAAGGTTTACTGTTGGACCGGCAACACCTATAAAATCAGGAACCTGAAGCGGCCTCAAAATATCAGTTGTGTTTTTAGAATACCAGTCTACACTTCCAAATAATGATGATTTAAACAAACTGAAATCAAGACCTATATCAGTTACCGTAGTTGTTTCCCAGGTAATATTTCTATTAATCAGATCGGTTCTGGTTACACCTTGCTGTAAAGAACCTCCTATATTGTATAAAACAGGGTTTAGCACATCCTGATACGGATAAGGCATTGATTCTCCCCCGAGGTTACGGTTAACATTCTGGTTCCCAACCTGTCCCCATGATACCCGGGCTTTAAGATTATCTACCCAATCAATAGATTTCATGAAGTCTTCCTGCGAAATTCTCCATCCGGCAGAAGCAGATGGGAAAAATCCCCATTTATTTCCTTTCGGAAAACGTGAAGACCCATCATAACGGAAGTTTCCTTCCAATAAATATTTCTCCTTATAGTTGTAGTTAATCCTTCCAAACAGCGACTGCAATGCCCATTGATATGCATAACCATCGGCAAGTTGTCCTCCCGGAGAATAAGACCCAAGTTCAATCAAATCATCAGAAGGGGCATTTCTTTTAAAGCCTTGTAAGCGATCGTAGCGAAAAGTCTCCTGACTTCCTCCCAATAAAGCAGAGAAGTTATGTACTTCGTTAAAAGTTTTGGTGTAATTTAATGTACCGAACACGGTATACTGAACATCCTTTTCATTACGAACAGTCAGGTTATTTTCACCCACGGTTCCATTCCATTGTGTATTGTACAGATATTGTCCGCTTGCATCCGGAAGGAACATATACCCTGGTATACCAACAACATGTACCTTACTTTGCCTGTCGTTATATTTTACCGCACCTTTAATTTCTCCTTTTAATCCAGGAAGAATATCTACATCGAGAAATGCCGATGCCAGCGTATAATAGTTCTTTATGTATCTTCCTCCATTTTCTGCTGTGGCCACCGGATTCTTGTTTCCACCTTCCTGAATAAAGGCTTTAGCAGCATATCTTCCACTTCCATCCGGAAGTTTTGGCGTAAATGTAGGGTGAGCAGCTAAAGCACTTAAAATCTGATCTTCTGTAGAATTTCCATCAAAATTATTATTCAGCGCTGTTTCATTCCGGTCTCCTTTAGAAAATGCAATATTGGTTCCAAAAGTAACCTTATTGTTCAGACTTGTTTTAAAGTTAAACTGGGCATCATATCTTTTATAACCCGTTGCAATAAGGATACCATCCTGATCAAGATAGCCAGCCCCAAAGTTATATGTTGTTCCTTCTTTACCACCGTTAACACTCACATAATGCTGTTGCATTGGAGCTGTGCGGAAAATCGCATCCATCCAGTCGTAACTTGGGTATTGCGCAGGATTTGTAATGGCACCCTGGCGATATTGTTCAATCTGGTCGGGGGTATAGATTTGGTTGGCACTGGTACCCGTATGTGCAATTGCCTTATTGAGCAATTCCATAAACTCAACAGAATTGGTAATCCGATCATAGATAGAAGTAGCGCGTTGACTGCCATAATTATAGCTGTAATCAACATTTAATCTTCCCGCTTTACCAGATTTGGTAGTTACCAAAACTACCCCATTTGCCGCTCTGGACCCATAAATTGCTGCCGAAGCAGCATCCTTTAATACAGAGATACTTTCTATCTGATTTGGGTTTACATTATTTAAATTACCCTCTACACCATCTATCAGAATAAGCGGATCGTTCCCGGCACCACTAAAAGTACCCTGACCACGAATTTGTATAGTTGCACTCTCTGCTCCCGGTTGGCCAGAATTCTGTGTTACCTGCACACCCGGCATCCTACCCTGTAATAAAGAGGTAGTGTTTGGTGCCTGTCTGGTAGTTAACTCCGTACCCGAAACATTACTCACCGCCCCAGTCAGGTTCACTTTCTTTTGTGTACCATAACCTACTACCACAATCTCAGAAAGTGCGCTGCTTTCTTCTTTTAACACCACATTAATAGAGGTGCGGTTATTTACAGGAATTTCCTGTGGTGCAAAGCCAATAAAGGTAAATACAAGTGTTCCCGTTCCATCAGGTAAGGTCAGCGCATAATTACCATCACTATCTGTCATGGTGCCTGTATTGCTTCCTTTAAGTTTTATATTAACACCAGGCAATGGCCCGCCCTTTTCATCAGTAACCTTTCCTTTAAGTTCTAATTTTTGAACCGAAGTACTTCTGGATGGTATAACACTGGCCACATTATCTTTAATGATCACCGTTTTGTCCTTAAACATATAAGTAAAAGGTTGCCCTTCAAAACAGCGTTTTAATACTTCTTCAAGCGTTTCATTGTTAACTGAAATATCTACTCTTTTCGCTTTCTTTATATCTTCCAGATTGTAAAAGAAATCATAACCACTTTGTTTACGGATTTCCTTAAACAACTGTTGCAGACTCGCATTCTTTTTTGAAAAGGTGATACGTTGGGCCTTACTTGCCTGGGCAATCTGCAAAAAGAGAGTGACTAGTAAAATTGTAGTAATCTTAATTCTCATAATTAGTTTACTATGATCTGTCTCTTTAAATCTGCGCAAAGCAGAATTCATAATCAGCAGAAATTTAGGTACAAAGCTCCGCGGCTTACATACAGATTGTTTGTAAAAGTTCATACATTTGTTTAGTTGGGGTTTAACGAAAAAATAACTCTTGGAGGGTAATCCCAGCCATTTTTTACCGGGAGTGGTTCCAAGCACTTCCGGTTTTTTGGCTTTACCTGATTGCTACAGCACAAATGCTGCTTACAGGCGCTATTACCTCAAATTAGGGTATAAGTTGTGTGGTCATTCTTCTTCTCATGCTGTTTATTTTTTTGGTTAGTTATAAATATTTGCTCGTTTATTCTTTATTACGCAATACAGTAATCCGATTGCCATCAATTTCAAAATGTATTTTGCCGGTCGACTCCATAATTCCCAACACCGACGATATGTTTTTTGAGCGCGAGATCACCGCCGGGGGGGGGGGGGGGGGGGGGGGGGGGGGGGGGGGGGGGGGGGGGGGGGG
>NZ_CAMLHF010000277.1 GCF_946479715.1 uncultured Pedobacter sp.
CCTATATTGTTTATAACAATCAGAAATCACCTACAGAAACTTTTAGCTTTCCGGCTACTCCTGGAGTGTTAGCACCTGAGGCAAAACAAACTGTCCCTGGAATAGAAAAGATTGCAAGGTTAGATTATCCAACTGACAGGTTAATCACTTATAAACAAAACAGCTTTAAAAAAGCAAGTGTGTTTGTAGATGCAGACTTCATCAAGATATTCGATCTGAAGGTTCTTAAAGGAAACCCTGCTGAGTTTCTGAAAAATCCTAATTCCATAGTGCTTACAGAAACACTGGCAAAAAACCTTTTTGGGAATGAAGATCCTTTGAATAAGACATTAAAGCTTGATAATAGCGAAGAGCTAAAAGTAGAAGGAGTTATTGCTGATGTGCCAAAAAACAGCAGCGTTCAATATGAATATCTGATGCCATGGGCATTGTATGAAAAGCTAAACCAATGGACAAAAGATGCAGGCTGGGGTAGTAATTTTTGCTTAACATTTGTTCAGTTTAAGGATAATTCTTTTTTCGAAAATGCTAATAAGCAGTTTCACAGTATGATCAAATCTCATAATAAGGACAGTAATGGTGAGCTTTTTTTGTATCCTTTATCTAAATGGCATTTGTATGGCAAATTTGAAAATGGAGTGCCTGTTGGAGGTAAAATTGACCAGTTGAAAATCTTCTTTTTGCTGGCCTTTTGTATCCTGCTTATTGCTTGTGTAAATTTCATGAACCTATCAACTGCACGTTCAGAGAAAAGAGCTAAGGAGGTTGGGGTACGTAAAGCCATAGGTTCTAACAGAAATGCACTGGTAGGCCAGTTTATGATGGAATCAATGCTTATGGCCTTAATGGGTATGCTTATGGCTTTTGTGCTTATAGAGATTAGTTTACCTTATTTTAACAGCATAATAGGAATTCAATTATCAATTAACTACAGTAACTGGCAATTCTGGACTACACTATTCGGTTTAACAGTTTTAACTGGGCTGTTATCGGGTAGTTATCCTGCTTTTTATCTTTCATCTTTTGCTCCAATTAAAGTGCTTAAGGGATTTACTTTATCGGGTAGTTCCTCGTTGTCCGTTCGCAAAGGACTGGTTATCTTTCAGTTTGTGTTTGCAGCATGTTTAATTGTTTGCACCATCGTTATCTATCAGCAATTGAATTACATTAAAAATAAGCCAATTGGATACAATAAAAATAACCTGGTAGAAATTCCTATACAAGGGAATTTGAAAACTCCGGCTAAAAGAGAAATACTTAAAGACCAATTACTTAAATCTGGTGCCGTAATATCAGTAACTAATTTTTCGCAAAGATTAACTGGTGGTGGCAATAACGGGTATGACGTAAGGTGGCCAGGTAAAAATTTAAACGATAAGATCCTGATAAATTTTAGGTTTACAAACTACGACCTGATTAAAACAACTGCCATGGAACTGGCTGCTGGTCGAGATTTTAGTCCTCAGTTTGCTGATTCTGCCAATGTTTTGGTAAATGAGGCTCTTGTAAAGATTATGGGGATGTCTAAGCCGGTAGGGAGCAAGATACAATGGGGTAATTCTGATGTAACTATCATTGGGGTGCTTAAGGATTATGTAATGGAATCTCCATATCAAAAGGCTAAACCGGTCTTAATTGGTATGAGTGATGGTCCAGCCAGATTTATTATTGCGCGGTTAAATCCTGACCAAAATGTTAGCGCATCGGTAGCTACAATAGATAATATTGTAAAAACGCTTAATCCTGAATATCCGGTAGACAGAACATTTGTAGACGATTCTTTTGAAGATAAGTTTGCAAATGAAAAGTTGCTGGGTACTTTATCTAATTGGTTTGGTGGTTTTGCAGTATTTATTTCTTGTCTTGGTTTATTAGGGTTAGCTCTTTATATGGCAGAACAACGTAAAAAAGAAATCAGCATCCGTAAAGTTTTAGGTGCCAGCAATTTTAATATACTAACACTACTAAATAAGGATTTTATAAAATTGGTAGCTATTGCCAATGTAATTGCATTTCCATTGGCTTATATCATTATTAATAAGTGGTTGTCTGGCTATGAATTTAAAGTGTCTATTTCTGTTGTACCATTTGCAATAGCGGCAATTCTATCACTTATTATAGCTGTTCTAACTGTAAGTGTACAGTCGGTAAAAGTGGCAAAAGCAAACCCAATTGATGCCTTGAAGTACGAATAACCTAAACTCAATCAAAATGTTTAAACTCAATCTCAAAATCGCATTAAGAAACCTTTGGAAAAACAAAGCTTACACATTGATTAATGTGGGGGGGCTGGCAATTGGTTTGGCAAGCTGTATGGTATTGCTGATTTACATTGCTTACGAGTGGAGTTACGACAAGCAGTTTAAGAACTATGATAAAACCTATGTGGTATATAATAACTCCAAAGCCAATACGCAGGTATTTAGCTGGGCATGGACACCAGGTCTTATGGCCAATGAGGTGAAAGAAAAAATACCCGGAGTTGCTTATGCTTCGCATTCAACATATCCTAATGATCAATTAATTAGTAATGGTGAAAAGAAGTTCAAAAAAACTGCAGTTTACAGTGAGCCTTCTTTCCTAAAAATATTGGATTATAAATTTATAAAGGGAAACCCTGATAGGGTGTTAAGAGAGATCAATTCGGTGGTCCTTACAGAAACTATGGCAAAGAATCTATTTGGCGACGAAGATCCAATTAATAGAACAGTAAAATTTAACAACAAATACATATTAAAAGTAGAAGCTGTTATTGAAGATATTCCTGCAAATAATAGCATCAGATTCGATTTCTTAATGCCATGGGCGCTGTATGCCGATCAAAACCCATGGGTGAAAAATGCAGGTTGGGGCGGCAATTTCTGTTTAACACTGGTACAATTACAAGACAACAGTTTCTTTGAAAAAGCGAATGGACTTATGAAAGGAATCTACTCTCGAAATTCAAAGGACGCTATGGGCGAAGCCCTACTTCATCCTTTGACAAAATGGCATTTATATAGTGATTTTGAGAATGGAAAATCGGTGGGTGGCAAAATTGACCAGATCAAAATCTTTTTTATTCTTGCTTTCTGTATTCTTTTAATCGCTTGTGTAAATTTCATGAACCTTTCTACTGCCAGATCAGAGAAAAGAGGAAAAGAAGTTGGCGTACGCAAAGCAATAGGTTCCTCCCGAAAATCGCTCATTGGTCAGTTCATAACAGAATCAATGTTGCTTGCAATAATGGGTATGGTTATCGCCTTTATTTTAATAGAGGTCAGTTTGCCTTACTTTAACGGATTGTTAAATATCAGTTTGGCTATAAATTATCACGACTGGAAGTTTTGGGTAACGTTACTCAGCTTAACTTTAGCAACAGGATTTATTGCCGGAAGCTATCCGGCCTTTTATCTATCCTCTTTTGAGCCGGTTAAGGTGTTAAAAGGAACTAGTAATATTGGAAACGCTTCACTTTCTATTCGTAAAATATTAGTTGTTTTTCAGTTCAGCTTTGCAACCTGTTTAATTATCTGCACTGCAGTTATTTATCAGCAGTTAAACTACATTAAGAATAAGCCAATTGGTTATAATAATGGTGGATTAATTGAGATGCCAGCACAGGGCAATTTCGTTAACAGCGAGAAACTGGATCTTCTGAAAGATCAGCTGGTAAAATCTGGTGCGGCCACAAGCGTAACCTATTTCAGTACGCCATTAGGTGATGAGGGAAATAATACATTCAGTGTTGGATGGCCTGGTAAAAATATAAATGACAAGGTGCTGTTCAATTACCGCAGTGCTGGCTATGATTTTACTAAAACGCTTGGAGCACAGATGGTCAGCGGCAGGGAATTCTTAAGAAAGGCAGATTCACTAAATGTGATCGTTAATGAGGCAGCAATAAAAGTAATGGGATTAAAACAACCAATAGGGGCAAAGATCGATTTTGATGGAGCTAAAGTTACCATTATTGGGGTAATGAAAAATGTTGTAACCGAGTCGCCTTACCAAACATCTAAGCCAATGATCATTTATAATAGAGCTGAAGAGTTTAGTAACGTTATCATCAGGTTAAATCCTGCCCAAAATTTAAGTACCTCCGTTGATAAGATTGATGAAATTGTTAAAGCTTTAAATCCTGATTTCCCTATAGATAGGAGGTTTGTAGCAGATACTTATGAATATAAGTTTCAAAATGAAAAACTCCTTGGCACCCTTTCTAATTGGTTTGGCGGTTTTGCAATATTTATCTCTTGTCTGGGTTTGTTAGGTTTAGCGTTATTCATTGCTGAGCAACGTAAAAAAGAAATCAGTATCCGTAAAGTTCTAGGTGCTAGTACTGCAAATATTTTAACATTGCTAAATAAAGACTTTGTTAAACTGGTAAGTATTGCTAATCTTATTGCTTTTCCACTTGCTTATATCATCGTTAACAAATGGCTATCCGCTTATGAATTTAGGGTTAGTATTTCGGCTTTGCCATTTGTAATAGCAGCAGTGCTATCGTTAATCATAGCCATTCTCACAGTTAGTGTTCAATCAGTAAAAGTGGCAAAATCTAATCCTATTGATGCTTTGAAATACGAATAAATTTAAACGCTAAAGTCATGTTCAGATTAAACTTAAAAATAGCACTGCGTAACCTTTGGAAAAACATGGGGTATACATTAATTAATGTAGGCGGATTAGCGATTGGTTTGGCTAGTTGCATGGTCCTGTTACTTTATGTGGCATATGAATGGAGCTATGACAAGCAGTTTAAGAACTATGATAAAACATACGTAGTTTACCTTAATTCGGTAAGTAGTACTGATATAGTTAGTTATGGTAATACCCCGGGTCCAATGGCCAGAGAAATCAGAGAGAAAATTCCAGGGATAGCCTATGCATCACATTCTTCGTATCCTACCAGTGAATTATTAAGCTATAAGCAAAATAACTTTAAAAAGTCTGCTGTTTACGCAGACCCTTCATTTCTTAAAATATTGGATTATAAGTTTATTAAAGGCAATCCTAACAAAGCATTGCAGGAAACAAATTCAGTTATTCTGAGCCAGACCATGGCGAGAAATTTATTTGGTAATGAAGACCCAATTAATAAGATTGTAAAATTTCAAAATAATGAACCATTAAAAGTTGAAGCTGTAATTGAAGATGTTCCGAAAAACTCAACTATTCAGTTTGATTACCTGATACCTTGGGCACTATATGAGAAATTAAATCCATGGGTAAAAAATGCCAACTGGGGTAGCAATGCCTTTCTCACCTTAATGCAATTGAAAGACAATAAATACCTGGATAATGTGAGCGGTCAGATAAAAGGTATTTACAAACGTAATTGGAAAAATTCCGAAAATGAGGGGTTGGTGCATCCATTATCTAAATGGCATTTGTACGATAAATTTGAAAATGGAAAAGCATTAAATTTCATTCTATTTTAATTGCAAAAG
>NZ_CAMLHF010000278.1 GCF_946479715.1 uncultured Pedobacter sp.
ATACCAATTGTTATTAACATTATTCTCGTATTCGTTTGGCCCGGTTACCCCCAGCATTACATACTTATTCTTTTCTGTACTCCAATTAACCCTTTGTTTCCAAAAACGAGCAATGCCAATCAAAACTTCTAATCCATATTCACTTAAGTAACTTTCATCACCAGTATAACGGACATAGTTAAATATGGCAAAAGCTATGGCTCCATTTCTATGAATTTCTTCGAAAGTTATCTCCCATTCATTGTGGCACTCTTCCCCATTCATAGTTACCATCGGATATAGGGCGGCCCCATCTTTAAAACCAAGCTTTGATGCGTTTTCAATTGCCTTTTGAAGATGTTTATAGCGATATACCAATAAGTTTTTAGCTACTTCCTGAGGAGCTGTTGATAAATAGAAAGGAATACAATAGGCTTCGGTATCCCAATAAGTTGAGCCACCATACTTTTCCCCGGTAAACCCTTTAGGTCCGATATTTAACCTTGCATCTTTACCCGTATAAGTTTGATTTAATTGAAATATGTTAAATCTAATTGCTTGCTGTGCAGCAGCATCACCAGCAATGACAATATCGCTTTCCTGCCATTTAACTGCCCACGCATCTGAGTGTTCTTTCAACAACTGTTCAAAACCCTTGGCAGAAGCTTGATCGATTAGTTGTCTTGATCTTTCAATTAGCACCTGCTTCTCGTGATTCTCGGAAGTTAGATTGGATACAATTTTATAAACATCAATCACATCACCCTTCTTAACATTTATCTTAACTGTTTGGCCAAGGTATTTTTCACTCACAACCTGACTTAAGCTTACACTTTCATTATTTATCAGTAGGGTTGATCTTGCACCCGTACAAACATCAAAATCAGTCTTTTTTGTTTTTAGCAATAAATAATCGGTATTCTTATCCTGCTCTTTACTTACTTCATTCCAGAACTTTTCATCATAGTTGGAGTCTTCATTCTTTACATCTCCATCAATAAAAGAAGTTACAGATAATACAACGTTTTCAAAGTTTAGTGGCACCAATTGATAATGTAATGCTCCCACTTCATCATCTACAATACTGCAAAATCGTTTGGTAATAACTTTAACAGCTTGCCCATTTTTATTTTCGGCAATAAATGAGCGTGTAAGATACCCCTCCTTCATATTTAATACACGTTTGAAGTCTGTAACCTTACAGTTATTGAGGTCAAGTGTCTCATCCCCAATCCTAATATCAATACCTACCCAGTTTGTGGCATTAAGAACTTTAGCAAAATATTCAGGATAGCCATTTTTCCACCACCCTACACGGGTTTTATCTGGATAATAGATTCCTGCTACATAATTTCCCTGAAGGGTTTCTCCTGAATAAGCTTCCTCAAAATTAGCACGCTGTCCCATCCGACCATTCCCAATGCTAAAAATGCTTTCTGATATTTTATTTAAATGTGGATCAAAGCCTTCCTCTATAATGTTCCATTCATCTGGTTTTATATAATTCTTCATCGTCTATTCTTCTCTGGTAGTTAATGTTAATTGGCCTTATGCATTTTCAAATTAATTATTCCTTAAGGCAAGGATTTTTCCGAGTGTAATCTCTGACAGGTCTTTTGCTATTAAATGCGTTTCTTTTAGATGTTCTTCATCACCTATTCCAATAACTTTCATATTTGCAGCAAGTGCAGCCATTACTCCGGCTTGCGCATCTTCAAACACAACACAGTTTTCAGGTTCCGTATTTAACATTTCTGCCGCTTTCAAAAAAACTTCTGGATCCGGTTTGGAGCTTGTTACTGAATTACCATCTACAATTGCATCAAAGAAATGTGCGAGATTGGTGCGCTGCAAAATAATAGAAGAGTTTTTGCTTGCCGATCCTAAGGCGATTTTTATACCAGAAGATTTTAATTCGGTCAATAATGCTAAAGAACCAGGCAGCACCTCATCTGTTGTCATTTTATTGATCATAGCTACATACCATGAATTTTTGAGACTTGCTAATTCTTCTTTTTCTTCAGCAGATTTCTGCATACCACCCCAATTCAAAATCATTTCTAATGAACGCTTTCTGTTTACTCCTTTTAACTGCTCATTTTGCAATTGAGTAAAATCAAAGTCCAATGAATTGGCCAGCTGTTTCCACGCTTTATAATGATAAACTGCTGTATCTACCAATACTCCATCCAAATCGAATATGCAGGCTATTTGTTGTGTATTTTGCATCTAATTTAATTCTAAAACAAGGGTTGTTTTTGCAGGTACTGAAATGGTTTTAATACTATTAAGTTTTTCTTTTGTAAGGATGTTAGTGGCAGAAGTTACTTTTGAAAGGCGCTGCTCAAAACGAGAGGTGTTTAACTCTTTTACTTTATCTTCTGTGTTAACTACAATCATTACATCCTTTTTGCCGTCTACAGTATATCTGAAATAAGTATATAATCCATCTTCAGGTACAAATTGCATTAACTTGCCTGTTTGCAATGCTACACTCTCTTTTCTGTAATTGGCAAGAATGCGGATATGATTCCAAGCTTCATTTTCCTGAACCGTACGACCATTCTTTGTAAATTTATCGGTTTTATCTCCCACCCATCCACCTGGAAAATCAGAGCGTACCAATCCATCAGGGTTAGAAAAGTTTTTCATTAGGATTTCTGTACCATAATAGATTTGAGGTATTCCGCGCATGGTTAATAAAATTGACATGCCTGTTTTGAATTTGTTTAGGTCTTCTCCAACCATAGAATAAAACCTGCTCATATCATGATTGTCAAGGAAGACTACATTCTGGTCTGCATCCTTATAAAGGAAGTCTTGAGTAATGGTGGTGTAAAGCCTAAAGATCCCATCAGTCCATCCTGACTTCCCATTCAAGGCTTCATAAATTGCATTTTTGATAACCGCGTCGGTTATTCCTGGCAATTCGGTATCAAAACCCGGCCTCACGGTGCTTCCACCAGTAAAAAAAGCTTGAGCTGCAACAGAATTCACAAGCGTTTCACCAAAAATAGATAAGGTCGGGAATTCGGCCTTTAGTTTTATAGCCCAATCTCTCATATATTCAGGTTCATTATACGGATAAGTATCTAATCTTAGTCCATCAATACCTGCATATTCAATCCACCAGATGTGATTTTGAGTAATGTAATTTTGAACGTATGGGTTTTTCTGATTGAAATCTGGCATTGAAGGCACGAACCACCCGTCCAGCATTTTTTTCTTATCTGTTTCTGAAGCATGCGGATCCATTACAGGCTCATCACGATAGCTGGTTTGTGTATAAGCCGGCCATTGATTAACCCAATCTTTCATTGGCATATCATTATAGAACCAATGACCGGTTCCCATATGGTTATGAACAACATCCTTAATGACCTTTAGTCCTTTTTCGTGCGCTTTATTAACATATGTTTTGTAAAGTTCTAAGGTGCCATAGCGTGGATCAATTTTGTAATGATCTGTAGCAGCATAGCCATGGTACGAAGCCAGTGGCATATCATTTTCGATTTCCGGCGTCATCCAGATGGTAGTAATACCTAGGTCTTTTAAATAATCGAGTTTACTAATTAATCCTTGCAGGTCACCACCATGACGGTAATACATCGAATCGCGATTCAACTTAGTTTCGCGCATGCCCTTTATTACATCATTAGATTTATCACCATTTGCAAAACGGTCCGGCATTAACAGATAAATAAGATCTTTACTTGTTACTCCCTGAATTCGGGACGAAGATTGTTCTTTGTTTTTAAGTTCGTAAACATATTGCAGCTTCTTTTTGCCATTTTTATTAAATATAATCGGGAATTTACCTGCCTTAGCTTCCGCAGATATTTCAAGATCAAGGAAAAGATAATTTGGGTTTTCAACTTTATTAATTTCTGCAAGTTTCACTCCCGGGTAGTTTATCTCTGCCTCTAAAGCAGCTATCTCAGTGCCATGTACAAGAAGCTGCAATTTAGGATTGTGCATTCCAATCCACCAAAACATAGGTTCAACACGTTCTAGTTTTTGTGCATTCACTCTCGTTGCTAATAGAGCAAGAAACAATAGAATAAATGATTTCCTCATTTTTTAAGATTAATCGGTTATAAAAAAACACGAGATTAGGTAATATATACCCCGCAAAAGATTAAGCAATGCGGGGTAATATTTATATATGAAAGTTAGTTTTTAACCAGAGTATACTTCAAATTGCTCACATCGAATGTGACGGTATAACTACCTGCTGAAGTAACTTTAATATTGCCACCATTAAAAATTGCAGTTCCACCACTACCGCCATAGTTCACATCCCATTTATGATCCTGTCTGAATTTCATTTCTCCAATTTTTAAATCAGCGGTAACTGTCCATACGCCGTGGGCATAGGCCATATCTGTATCTCCATCCCATCCTTTTGGTGTTGCATCTCCAATAAGTGCAAACACTATTGGAGTAATTTCTATTTGATTTTTGTTTAAATCAACAAAAAGCTGAAATGCACCTGCAGCAGGAGCTTTAAAATTATCACCTGCGGTCGGACTTATTTTACCCCCACCCGCATCTCCATAAGCAATATCCCATTTTTTAGCTGGCGTAATTTTAAATTCAAGATTACCGGGAGTAAATCCAATTACTCCTTTAAATTCACCATTTCCGGTAGGCGAAATTAGGCTATCTGCTGTTTGTGGATTCCAACCCTGATATGCTCCTGGAACATAAATCCATGTAGTTAATGGGAACGGTCGGGCACTAAGTGTTAATGCATTACTGTAAACGGGCGCTACAGCACTGGAAATTGACGACTTAATCCTCATTTCTAGCTCTGAATTTTCAGTAAACGATAAGTTCAGTGCCAATAACAAATTATTAAAATCAACTCCCTTAAATACTTTTGAGAATGTATTTGCTTCTAATGCAACTTCTTTAGGCGTTTTAAAGTCTGTTCCTTTAACTGCCATTTGAAGCACATTTGTAATGCCCGCCTGATATCCGAACGAGGCATTAGTTAAGTCAAGTGTAATTACATCTGTCTCTAACATTGCCTTATCCAGCACTAATGTTGATACAGATGATTTCAAAGTTCCGGGGGTACCCGAGGATGCAACTATCTTCGTTTCCTCTTTTTTACAAGACCAAAGCCCTATGGTGATTAAACCTAAAGCAATGGATTTTATGATTAATGATTTCATATCAATAATTTCTTCTTTATGTGTTAAATTAATAACCTGCGTTTTGGACTAAATTTGTATTAGCAATAAGATCAGCAGATGGTATAGGAAACAAATTCCTTGTATCAGATACCCCGGTACCAGCTTTAGCACCGCCTTTAAATGGCCATACATACGAGGCGTTTGTATATTTACCATAACGTATTAGATCTGTGCGGCGAAAACCTTCCCAATACAATTCTCTGGCTCTTTCATCCAGGAAAAAGGGAAGTGATAAAGAGGTCACATT
>NZ_CAMLHF010000279.1 GCF_946479715.1 uncultured Pedobacter sp.
CCTAATACTTTTGGTACATCAGAACGCTTCGATTTAACGACCTATGCATTGGCTAAAACCTATATAGCAGCGAATCATCCACGACTGGTTTATATAGATTTTATTGATACTGATGAGTTTGGACACTCCGGACAATATGATTCTTTTCTTGATGCCGGTCATTATCTGGATAAAATGATTGCTAGTCTTTGGGCAAGTCTTCAGGCTGATCCTTTTTACAAGGATAACACCACCATTATGATTTGCCCGGATCATGGTCGTGGCATAGATAAAGGCTGGGTTAGTCATGGGTCAGAAACTGCTCACTCAAACGAAACCTGGTTCGCTGTTATAGGACCGGATACTCCAGCTAAGGGAGAAATGAATACTGAAGCACAGATTTATCAGGAACAATTTGCGCAAACATTAGCTCATTTTCTGGGCTTTAAGTTTACTGCCAATCATCCGGTAGGAGAGAGGGTTGAGTCTGTTTCCTCTTTTAAATAACGCTTAATTACAGCGTTATTTTTTAGCAGGTTCTTTGGTAACTACTTTTTTAACTTTAGCAGTGGCAAGGGTTTCTTTAACTGGAGCCTCTGCTTTTTTAGTTACAGTGCTTGCTTCAATTAGATCAGAGCTGCTTACTTTAAGTTTTTTAGACAGTTTTTTAGCTAATTTAGCCGCTGCTTTATTGATTTCTTTTTTTGCGTCTTTAGGGTTGTAGTCCAATCCTGTAACTACTGCTTCAATTCCTGTGGCTATTTGTGTATTTAATGATTTACGAAGTTCCTTGATTGCAGATTTGATAGCTGATCCCTTTTTTTTATCTTTCATGACATATTTTTTTAAGAATTACAAAACAACATAAAGATAGTGTAAATTTCATATTATCATTATGTTAACATTTGTTCGTGGCTTAACACGAAGTAAAGCTGGGTATATTTATTTACAGCGTCGTAACCTTTTATTAAGCACTCACTTAGCTAATATTGAATGGTTTTAAATTGTAAAATAACTGATTGATAATTAGTGTCTTAATTCTTTTTTTACAATTCTATGTACTACCAAACCTATATACTTTATATATTTGCTTTATGAAAACAGTGAATTGTAGCTTTAATTACACGATCATGCAATGCATGAAAGGGTAAGACTACGGACTGTTTGGAACAAAACTTTTAAAAGCTTCTTCAGTCTCCCCGACAAAGAAGCTTTTTTTAAATTAGACCTAACAAAAGATGCAGAGCTTTAGAACAGAGTTAGAAAATCCTATTGTCGAAAAAGATATAATCGATCTTGAAAAGAAGATCAGGGAATTCCGCGAGGGTAAAATCCATGATGAGAAATTTAGAAGCTTGCGTTTGGCGCGTGGTGTTTATGGCCAAAGACAGCCCGGCGTTCAAATGGTACGTATTAAACTGCCATTTGGTAAAGTAACTTTCAATCAGCTTTTACGTATTGCCGATGTATCTGATGAATATGCAAGCGGGAACTTACACCTGACAACCCGCCAGGATATTCAAATTCACTACGTAAGTTTAGATAGGACTCCTCAGCTTTGGGAAGAACTTCAACGTGATGATGTTACCATTCGCGAAGCTTGTGGAAACACTGTTCGTAACGTAACCTCTTCTCCAGATGCAGGTATAAATCCAAATGAACCATTTGATGTATCGCCTTATGCGCATGCATTCTTTAAATATTTTTTACGTAACCCTATTTGCCAGGAGATGGGCAGAAAGATTAAGTTTTCTTTCTCTTCTGATGAAACAGATACGGCATTTAGTTACATCCATGACCTTGGTTTTATTCCGAAAATTAACGAACAAGGTGAACGTGGTTTTAAAGTTGTTTTAGGTGGTGGTTTAGGAGCTCAGCCGTTTTTAGCTGAACCTGTTCATGATTTTCTGCACGAAGATCAAATCATTCCTTATGCCGAAGCAATGCTAAGAGTATTTGATCGCTACGGGGAAAGAACAAACAGAAATAAAGCACGTTTAAAATACCTGGTTCAGAAACTAGGCTTAGAAGAAGTTGTAAGACTTATTGAAGAAGAGCGTGTTGCCAATAAATCAAAGTCTTTTAAAATAGACCGCGATGCTGTGCTTGATCCTCAGGTGCCTGAGTTACTGGATTATCCTGCTTTGGACGATGTTGTAAATTCATTGGATTATAAACACTGGCGCGCTACTAATGCCGTTGCTCAAAAGCAAGAAGGTTTTTATGGTGTGTATATTAAGGTAACTAAAGGTGATATCCCAACAGATCTTGCCCGTAAACTGGTTGATGCAATTAGTCCTTTTGCTGCTGATGAGATCCGTGTTACTCAGAATCAGGGTTTACTATTGAAATATGTTAGAGAAGGTGCTTTGCCTTCATTATATGTTGAACTTAAAGCTTTAGGTTTTGCGAAACCTGGGTTTGATAGCGTTGGCGACGTAACTACCTGCCCAGGTACAGATACTTGTAACCTTGGTATATCGAACAGTATGTCGCTTTCGGTTGCGCTGGAAGACGTGATCTATGAAGAATATCCGGAATTGATTTACGACAAAGACCTTAAAATAAAGATCAGTGGATGTATGAACTCTTGTGGACAACATGGTTTGGCCCACATCGGTTTTCATGGCAGTTCCGTAAAGGCTAATGGTAAAGTTGTACCTGCGGTACAGGTAATGCTTGGTGGTGGTACAGTTGGTAACGGCGAAGGCAGGGTAGCTGAGCGTGTAATTAAAGCTCCATCTAAGCGTGCTACCGATGTTTTAAGAACATTATTGAACGACTTTGGTGCCAAAGCTGAAAACGAAGAAAGCTTTAACAAGTATTATGACAGAAATGGTAAGGATTATTTTTACCAGTTATTGAAACCACTTGCTGATCTTACTAACCTTAAGGATGAAGAGTATGTAGATTGGGGCCATGAAGAAACTTTTGAAACTGCTATCGGTGTTGGTGAATGTGCCGGTGTGGTAATAGATCTTGTGGCTACTTTGTTATTAGAATCTGAAGAGAAATTAGGTTGGGCAAAAGCTTCATACGAAGCGGGTGCATGGTCTGATGCCATTTATCACACTTATGCAGTATTTGTTGGTTCAGCTAAAGCTTTATTGCTTGATAAAGGTGTGAATAGCAGTACTCAGATCGGTGTGATCAGAGAGTTCGATAAAAACTACGTTGAAACCGGAGAAGTTGTACTTGAAGGTTCATTTAACGACCTGGTACTTCAAATTAACAAAAACGAGCCTACAGAAGCGTTTGCAACGGCTTACTTAGCTGATGTTGAACGTTTTTATAACTCAATTAAAGGAACAAGAGGGGAGTAACCTAATGATCACTCACAAAAATATATATAACAGAGAGCCAAGGATCACGCTTGTGGGCGCCGGTCCCGGTGATCCGGAACTGATCACAATGAAAGGTGCTAATGCACTTAAAACTGCTGATGTGGTTTTGTATGATGCATTGGTTAATGAAGGAGTTTTAGATTATGCCAACCCTAATGCCATTAAGGTATATGTTGGTAAAAGATCTGGCGAACATTCATATGGTCAGGATGCAATAAATAAGCTGATGATCGATTACGCGCTTAATTACGGCCATGTGGTTCGTTTAAAAGGTGGTGATCCGTTTGTGTTTGGCAGGGGATATGAAGAGTTGGACTTTGCTGTGGGTTATAGTGTGCCGGTAACGGTTGTACCTGGTTTATCCAGCTCTATATCTGTGCCTGGTTTGCAGCAAATTCCGGTTACACATCGCGGACTTAGCGAAAGTTTTTGGGTGGTAACTGGTACTACTTCTTCCGGAAAAATATCTAATGATCTTTATGAGGCTGCACGATCAAAAGCTACCGTAGTGGTATTGATGGGATTGGGTAAGCTTAAAGAGATTGTGAAGCTGTTTCAGAACGAGGGTAAGAATTTATTGCCTGTTGCTGCTATTCAAAGCGGATCAACAGAGAATGAGAAACTAGCCGTGGGTACTGTAGATACGATTGTGGAACTGGTAGAAGAAAAAGGTATCGAGGCACCGGCTTTATTGATATTTGGTCAGGTGGTTTCTTTACATCCTTCTTTTCAGCCAATCAAGGATTTTTATCAGGCTTTAAAAGAAGAATTGTAGTTTTTATGGAAGGCAATCAGTTATTTCCTGTCTTCATAAAACTGAATACCATACATACCATACTTGTTGGCGCTGGCCCGGTTGGTTTGGAAAAGTTAACAGCAATATTAGGTAATAGTCCTGATGCCAGGATTACCGTTATAGGGCTGGAGATTTTACCGGAACTGCAGGAACTGGCTGATAAGCATGAGGGTGTAACAGTACTTCAAAAAGAGTTTGTTGCCACCGATCTAGATGGTGCAGATCTGGTTGTGGCAGCTACAAATAATGAATTGCTGAATCAGGAAATCAGAATACAGGCCGACCAGCGCAATTTGCTGGTTAACTTTGCTGATAAACCTGACTTGTGTAACTTTTACCTGGGTTCTATTGTTAAAAAGGGCGACCTTAAAATAGCAATTTCAACTAACGGTAAATCGCCAACCATTGCAAAAAGGTTGAAAGAAGTGTTGAATGATAGTTTGCCTGAGGAGTTGAATAATACTTTGCAGCAAATGGAGGCACTTAGAAATACACTTAATGGTGATTTCGCTTCGAAGGTTAAAAGACTGAATGAAGTAACATCATTATTGGTTACTGAAAAATCGTCTTTAGTTAAAGATGAAGAATCTTCTTTAGTTAAAGATAAGGAAGAGAAAAGCAAAAGAGGTAAGATGAAGTGGCTGATATGGCTGGCAATCGTATTTTCTTTTGTAATTGTTGTTACTGCATTTTGGCATAAAGAACCGGAGTTTCAGGCTTATATTGAAAATCTGAACCCGATGTTCTACTGGTTCTTGCTGGGAGGTTTTGTTTTTGCAATGATTGATGGTGCGATTGGAATGTCGTACGGTGTTACTACCACCTCATTCTCTTTGGCAATGGGTGTTCCGCCGGCTTCGGCCAGCATGGGTGTCCATCTTTCGGAGATTTTGAGTAACGGCATAGCTGGCTGGATGCACTATCGCTTTGGTAATGTAAACTGGAAACTGTTCAGGTTATTGCTTCTTCCCGGAATTGTGGGTGCGGTAACCGGCGCATACTTATTATCATCATTAGAGCATTATAGCAACTATACCAAGCCGGTTGTTTCTTTATATACTTTAATACTGGGGTTTGTAATCCTTTCTAAAGCGTATAAAGCAAATGCCAAAACAACAGGCCAAAAGAAAAAGATAAAGAAAGTCTATTAACTGGGTTTCTTTTATGGTTTTATTGATGCTGTTGGTGTCGGAGGATGGGGTTCTATTGTTTTGTCTAGCTTAATAGCCGGA
>NZ_CAMLHF010000280.1 GCF_946479715.1 uncultured Pedobacter sp.
CGTATAAAGCAAATGCCAAAACAACAGGCCAAAAGAAAAAGATAAAGAAAGTCTCTTTACTGGGTTTGTTTGGTGGTTTTATTGATGCTGTTGGTGGCGGAGGCTGGGGTTCTATTGTTTTGTCGAGCTTAATAGCCGGCGGAAGAAATGCCCGGTTTTCATTAGGAACAGTAAAGATAACGCGCTTTTTTATTGCGTTGATGAGCTCGCTAACCTTTATAACCATGTTAAATGGGGCACATTGGGAAGCGGTAGGAGGTTTGGTTATCGGCAGTGCACTTGCATCGCCAATTGCGGCAAGGGTATCTAACAAGATCTCTGCTAAAACTATTATGGTTTCGGTAGGTATTCTTGTCATTCTGGTAAGTTTAAGAAGCATCATCAACTTTATCCTCAAATTAGTTTAGTCATGAAGGAAAAATTAGAAGAAATAGCAGAAAAAATAAAAGGACTTGATCCGGTTGATGCACTTAAATTCTTTGCAAGTGAGTATCCTGGTAAGATTGTTTTTTCTACCAGCTTTGGCTGGGAAGATCAGGTGATTACACACATGATCTTTGCCAATGATATTCCTATTGAGGTTTTTACATTGGAAACAGGAAGGTTGTTTCCTGAAACGTATTACGTGTGGAACCGTACTTTAGAAATTTATAAGAAACCAATATTGGCTTATTTTCCGCAGGCAGAAGCTGTACAGGAAATGGTGAATAAAAAAGGCCCAAGCAGTTTCTATGAATCAGTAGAGAATAGAAAAGAATGCTGCGGGATTCGTAAACTGGAGCCTTTAAGGCGTGCGTTAAACGGTAATCAGCTATGGGTTACCGGTATCAGATCTGAGCAATCTGTAAACAGGCACGATATGACCAACATTGAGTGGGACGAGCAAAATCAGTTGATCAAGTTTCACCCGATCTTTTTCTGGTCGCTTGATGAAGTGAAGGAATACATTAAAAAGAATAATATTGTTTACAACACATTACATGATAAGGGTTTTCCTAGTATAGGATGTGCTCCTTGTACAAGAGCAGTAAGAGAAGGCGAGGATTTTAGAGCTGGCCGCTGGTGGTGGGAAGATCAATCAAAAAAAGAATGTGGTTTACACGCCACTTCGTAATTGCAACAAAGAAAATGAGTAAGTATAATTTAGATTATTTAGACGAATTAGAGGCCGAGGCAATTCACATTTTACGTGAAGTTGCAGGGCAATTTGAAAAACCTGCCTTGTTGTTTTCGGGAGGTAAGGATTCTATTACACTGGTACGTTTGGCTGAAAAGGCTTTTAGACCAGGTAAATTTCCTTTCCCTTTGGTGCATATTGACACCGGACACAATTTTGAGGAAACCATTACCTATAGGGATAAAATGATTGAACGCATTGGCGAAAAGCTGATTGTTGGTTCGGTTCAGGATTCTATAGATCAGGGTAAAGTGGTTGAGCAAAAAGGTAAAAACGCCAGCAGAAATTCTCTGCAAACAGTTACACTTTTGGATACTATTGCTGCACACGGTTTTGATGCTTGTATTGGTGGAGCCCGCAGAGATGAGGAAAAAGCCCGTGCTAAAGAACGTATCTTCTCGGTAAGGGATGAGTTTGGGCAATGGGATCCGAAACGTCAGCGTCCGGAGCTGTGGAACATCTATAATGGAAAGATCCACAAAGGTGAGAACGTTCGTGTTTTCCCTATCAGTAACTGGACTGAGCTTGATGTTTGGAATTACATTCGTCGTGAGAACATTGAACTGCCCTCTATTTATTTTGCTCATGAAAGGGATGTAATTACCCGTAACGGTCAGCTAATGGCTGCTTCTCCGTTCCTAAATATGGATGAAGAGGACATTGTTGAGCACAAGAAAGTACGTTTCCGTACGGTTGGTGATATGAGTTGTACTGCTGCGGTTGAGTCTGATGCAGATCAACTGGAAGATATCATTGCTGAAATCAGCGCATCAAAGATTAGTGAACGCGGAGCCCGCATGGACGATAAGGTATCGGAAGCTGCAATGGAAGACCGCAAAAAAGGAGGATACTTTTAATGAACTTACTTAAATTTTTTACAGCCGGTAGTGTTGATGATGGTAAAAGCACACTTATTGGAAGGTTGTTATACGATACAGATTCCATTTTAGCTGATCAGTTAGAGGCTTTACAGCAGTCTAACCGTAAAAACGATGATGGATCAATTGACCTTGCTATTTTAACCGACGGCCTAAGAGCTGAAAGAGAGCAGGGAATTACCATTGATGTGGCTTATAAATATTTTCAGACTGAGAAACGTAAGTTTATCATTGCTGATACCCCGGGACATATTCAGTATACCCGTAACATGATTACCGGTGCATCTACCGCCAAACTCGCCATCATTTTAATTGATGCACGTAATGGTGTGATTGAGCAAACCATCAGACACTCTTACCTGGTTTCTTTATTGGGTATTGAACATGTGGTTGTATGCTTAAACAAAATGGACATGGTTGATTTTAGTGAAGAGGTATTTAACACGATTACTGACAGATACAAAACACTTGCCACTGATTTAAGCTTAAAGGATGTTACTTTTATTCCTATTAGTGCTTTAAAAGGCGATAACGTAGTTAATGAATCGGAACACATGCCTTGGTATAAAGGCCAAAGCTTACTTCATTTCCTGGAGAATGTTGATGTAGAGACCGGACCTGATTATAACCTTGCCCGTATGCCTGTGCAATGGGTGGTTAGGCCTCAGACTGATGATCTTCATGATTACAGAGGTTATGCTGGTCGTGTGCTTAGTGGTTCATTTAATGTGAATGATAAAGTAACGGTATTGCCTTCGGGTACCAGTTCAGTTATTGAACGTATAGAGATATTTGATCAAACTCCTTCAGAAGTACATGCAGGGCAGTCGGTAACTCTTCACTTAAAGGATAATATCGATATTAGTCGTGGTGATGTATTGGTAAACTCTGATCACTTACCTCAAAACTCTCAGCTGATTGAAGCTGATGTATGCTGGATGGATAAACGTCCTCTTGATGAGAGCATTACTTATTTATTGCAGCACAATAGCAAAGTTACCAAGTGTAAAGTTCGCGAGATCATACACAAAGTTGATATCAATACCCTTGAAAAACAGGAAGCTTACGATTTTAAATTAAACGATATAGGCCGTATTGTAATCAAAACTGCTGATGCCCTTGCTTTTGACTTTTATACTGATAATAAAGCCAATGGCGCTGCCATTTTAATTGACAGCAGAACTAATTTAACTGTTGCTGCTTTGATGTTCAGAGCAATTGCAGATTAGTTTTCTTAATTGCTTTTGAAAAAAATCAATATACTACTCAGAGTCTGGAACCTTTTGCCCTGAAAAAGGGCAAAAGTTCCTAGGTCTCTTCGCAGTACAATTGATTTTTTTGCTAGACGCTTAATCTAACAAATATTCCCTCGCTTTTCCTCCATTCCTTTATCAGCCCTCTTATTCTCTCCCTTCTCTACTCCATCCCTTTACGTTCCCCCTCTATAAATTCAATAAAAATGAAGTTGGCTAGTTTTTGCACTTAAAAAAAATGGATATGCGATGAAGAGAACTAGGAATTATTTACGCTTCTTCAGCGTAACTGATTCCAGACTCTGAATAGTATGCCATTTTTTTAAAAACTAACCAACTTCATTTTTATTAAATTTTTTTCCTTTAATTATTTGCTTTCCCTATTGTAATCGCTAATTTGAGAGTGATTTTTAAAACCTCAGATTATGGAAATTATACACCTTAGTGCCGAATGCTATCCTATTGCGAAAGTAGGTGGTTTGGGGGATGTTGTTGGTGCTTTGCCTAAGTACCAAAATAAACTTGGACATGTAGCTAAGGTTGTTATGCCTGCCTATCAGACCAAATTTATGCAAGAGAATGAGTTTGAGGTGGTGTACGATGGCTGGAGTAAACTGGGCTTCCATAACTTTCCTGTAAGAATCTTCAGAGAGAAAACCAATAAGCTTGGTTTTGATCTTTATCTGGTACACATTTCCGGCCTTATGGACCGGGAAAAGGTATACGGTTACGATGATGACACAGAACGCTTTTTAGCTTACCAGATATCCGTTTTAGATTGGATCTCACAATGGGAGCACCGCCCCGATGTTGTTCATTGCCATGATCATCATACTGGACTGGTTCCTTTTATGATGGCATACTGCCAACAGTTTAGAAATATTAGTAACGTACCTACTATATTAACCATTCACAATGCCCAATATCAAGGGCAGTTTGGCTGGGACAAACTTCATTACATTCCGCCTTTCGACTTATGGAAATCTGGCCAGCTTGATTGGAGAGGCTCTATTAACCCACTGGCATCAGCAATTAAATGCTCTTGGAGGGTAACTACCGTATCTCCAAGTTATCTTGAAGAAATAAGCTTTAGGGCAAACGGATTGGAGGATTTGCTGGCGCAGGAGCGTGGGAAATCTGTAGGCATCTTAAATGGGATTGACAATGATGTTTGGAATCCTTCGGCAGATGCCATGCTCGAAAAGCAATTTTCAGTTAAAACTGTTGAAGCCGGTAAAAAGGCAAACAAAGCAGCGCTTTGTAGTGTTTTTAACCTGGATCCGGAAAAACCTTTGTACACCTTTATTGGTAGATTGGTTGGCGAAAAAGGAGCAGATCTGCTACCAGATATATTTTACAACGCTTTGCATCAGGCTAATGGCGATATAAATGTACTGGTGCTAGGCTCCGGTGATCCGCAGGTTGAGGGAAGACTAAATCATTTAAAAGATGTTTTTCCGGGAAATTACAATGCTTATATAGGGTACAATGAACAACTTTCTCATCAAATATATGCGGGAGCAGACTTTTTGCTTATGCCAAGTAGGGTAGAGCCTTGTGGTTTAAATCAGATGTATGCTTTAAGATATGGTACAATACCTATTGTAAGGCGCATTGGCGGGCTTAAAGACACGGTAATTGATATTGGTGATGCCGGTTTTGGGATATGCCACGACCAAACCAGTGTATGGGATGTGAACCATGCCATGGGGCGTGCCTATGAATTATATTTGGATAAGAAAAAAGTGAAAGAAATTCGTAAGTTTATGATGCAGCTCGATCATTCCTGGGATAATGCGGCACAACAGTATATTGATCTTTACCAAATTTAAATATGAATGAACATGACTGACAAAGTATTGGGTGTAATTCTTGGCGGCGGCCAGGGCTCTAGGTTAGCCCCTCTTACACAAACTCGCTCTAAACCTGCTGTGCCTATTGCAGGGAAATACAGATTGGTTGATATCCCAATCTCCAATTGCTTAAATTCCGGTATACACCGCATGTTTGTTTTAACGCAGTTCAACTCTGCATCTTTAA
>NZ_CAMLHF010000281.1 GCF_946479715.1 uncultured Pedobacter sp.
CAGCAGCAGTAAGGAAACAGGTTGCTGCAGTTTGGATAGCATAAACGATGCCCGCACACTTGCTGTTAACTATGGCTTCCCACATTACATCCTCGATATACGCGACGAGTTTGGCGATTTTGTAATCGACAACTTTGTTGATGAATACCTTGCCGGTCGTACCCCAAACCCATGTGTACTATGTAACACCCATATCAAATGGGAAGCATTATTAAAACGTGCCAACAAACTGGATTGCGAATTTATTGCAACCGGACATTATGCAAACATCAGACAACAAGATAGCGGCCGTTACGTAATCTCTAAAGGAAAAGACGAAAACAAAGATCAATCATACGTACTTTGGGGTGTTTCTCAGGAAAACCTTGCACGTACACAATTCCCTTTGGGCTCATTTGCCAAATCTGATATCAGGCAAATGGCTTTAGATATGGGACAGGAAGAATTAGCTAAGAAAAGTGAAAGCTACGAGATCTGCTTTGTACCCGATAATGATTACCGCGCCTTCTTAAAACATAAAGTTGAAGATTTAGAAGACAGAGTTGCCGGTGGTAACTTCATCACTAAAGACGGAATGGTAGTTGGTCAGCATAAAGGCTACCCTTTTTACACCATCGGCCAGCGTAAAGGACTTGGAATTGCCTTCGGCGAACCCATGTTTGTAACCCAAATCATGCCCGAAAGTAATACAGTGGTACTTGGAAGAGCCGAAGATCTGGAAAGAAACGAAGCTCTGGTACGCAACGTTAACCTGGTAAAATACGGAAGTATCTTAGAACCAATGGATAACGTGGTTACTAAAATCAGATATAAAGATGCAGGTATGCTAAGCACTATCGTTCAGGAAAAAGACAAAATGCGTGTAGTATTTGACCACAATGTATCAGCAATTGCACCCGGCCAATCAGCAGTTTTCTATGAAGGAAACGACCTGTTAGGTGGTGGTTTCCTTTGCTAAAAGATATAAAAACATATATCAATCAATGGTTTCCCTTAGTTAGCTTTATTTTTAATCGATGCTATCCAGAGGAGACCATTGTCCCTTTTTGAAAAACATATTACCAAACTTAGGAGAATCAAATACTAGGTAAAAACTCCAGGTCTCTCTATAAATCGTTGGATCTCCTGATATTATATGGTGCGTGGGTTCTTGCATATTTATTGCAAGTCTTTCTGAACGGTATGTTTTTACGGTTGTAATTGTTCCTCCAAATGTTTCTACCACTTTACCTTTATCCATAACATATAAATAGATGGAATCGTTCTCCTTTATTTCGAAATGAAAATTGTTATACTGCCAATCTGCTTGTTTACCCTTAAAGTAATTTCTATCAATAATGTATTGGCCATAAAAATCTTTCTTTTTAAGTACTTTCTTAGCTGTTAAGGCTTGGATTGTTACAGAAATAATTATAAGTCCAATTACCCCAAGCCAGATAAAACCAAGAATTTTCCCATAGGCATTCTTTCTAGTCACTAACCAACAGATTAAAAGAATAATGGTTAATGGAAATAGTATAAATACGAAAAACAAATTAAAGCCAAATCCCATTATGCTATTTATAAGTTGGTTTTAATCAATTCTCTTGAATCAAGGTAGCTGTCATATTTAATTTCTTCTTTCAGCTTTTCATCTAATACTTCATTATTAACAAGTAACTCAATAATATCACTTCTATGAATACCACAATTCATTTTTCCATACAAAACTTCTAGTGGCTCTTTACACTCCTTTGTCTTATTAGCTTGATAAATATCAATATAGCTACACGCCAAACTCTCTATTGAATACTCACTGTTAAATTTCCTTCCTATTTCAGTAAGGAGTACACTATCTCCAGCTTTGTAATTGGAAATTAAAATATTAGTAAACATTTCCGGTTTCCGGGATTTCCTGATATTTTCCAGGGCAAATTGGCGAATGCTATCGCCTTTCAGATATCTCAAGGCATTAACTGCAAACTCCACAATTCTATTTTTTGAACTCGGTTTTTGAGTTGCGAGTTGTAAGATAAATTTACTTTCCAACGGAAATTTAAACTCAGTAAATACAAATAATAACTTTTCTTGAAAACCTTTATTTTGTTCTATAATAAGGCTCTCCGCGATCGAATTTAATTCTTTATCTGTCAGTTGTCTCTTAAAAAGACGAATATATGGTTCACTAGCCAAAGCTTCTTCAATTATGTCTTTGTACCTAGAGATTCTTTTATAGTTTTTTGTTTTAACACTGTTTCTTTTAACGTTTTCCAAATATATCTGGATGAAACGATTCTCTATAGCTAGCTCCTCTAGTTCTTTTAAAACGTTTATACCAGGATTATCATCCTGAAAATGTTTAATTATTGAACCATCTTGCCAGTCATCAGGGTTGCTATCTAATCCCCTACCCATTTTTTCCGCTATGAATTTCATTCCTTCCATTCCATCAAGCTCAAGAATTTCGGAATATCCTGCCCAGTCAGCACCTTCAATAGGGGAAGTAAAAAACCTATCATAAATTGCCATTCTTGCTTTAGCATCGCCATTCTGAGCAAATATCTTTGCCAGATCAAATAATTGAGTTAATGACCAGATATCATTCTGTTCTTTGGCAAGCCCAACAAGAATAGCATTACGGATCTTATCTTGTTGCTTAGTAAGTGAAATAAGTTCTGAAAGATAAACTCCCCGACTATTTTCACATTGACCATCATAAGCAAAGTTTGTAAGGCATGCTCTAATTATATCATTTGAAAAATCAAGAACTGGGTTATTCAACATTATTAAATGAGCCTCCCCAGTACCTCTCTTTATAGAATTTCTAAAGGTCTTCTTAATAATTGCAGTATTATTCATTTTTCTTATTATCCCTTATGACTTTTCCATGAAAGGAATCTGAAATTAAGAAAGAAGCTTTATAAATTGTATTTTTTTTCGAATTTAATTTGTCAATTTAATCGCTTTAGCGGCAAAATATTCTTCGAGATAAGATTTTACCTCAGCTTTTTTTACGCTATCATCAACAAAGCTATCAAGAGGTTCCAAACCATTGCGATAAGCAAAAATAAATTGTGCACCATCCTCTGTAGTAGTCGAAAGCCAATTTGCAATATTTACTACCCGCCTATTATTTATGGTTTCGATTTTCAATTTGCTCATATCGCCGCCAGTAGCACTAAAATAGATCTGCGCCGAAGAATTTGCATTTAAGTGCCGCAAATTCACATCATCCATATAGCCAGTCGATATGCCAAATGTCCGTATCATCGCATAACGTAATCCTTCCCTGATAATAGCCCCTCTATTTTCCTCTTTAGCTTCTGCCTGATAAATGACATCTAATTTCGAACCCATTTCTATCCCTTTCAGAACATGTGTTCCATATTTATGAACCAGCTCCTGAGCGTTTAACAAAGTAATATCTCTCTTAAAATCAGATGTTAAATAGTTATTTGCAGGTTTCTCATCATAAAACTTAAATCTTTTCGAAATCCAGTAAAGATAAAAGTATCCGTAAACATACTTTCTATCAGTAACAACTGTTCCAGGGAATGTCTTCTCTATCGTGTTTCCAAAAAGTCTCAAACCTTTGGTATGCTCATACGAATTTGAAAATATTTCTGATAAATCTGCTGCATTTTCAGCCTCTACGGTTCTCCATGAGGCCTCTCCAGATCTTATTATGTTAATTCTAGAACCGCTAGCAATATAAGCTTCAACATCAACTACACTTGCTCTTATAGAAGCCTGATTGTTGAACTTATCTGTAGCATCATATCCAAATCCTAAAAAATTATAGGTTTCAGATGGTTGATATAAAGGTTGGGTTTCTTCCGTTGCTCCCTTAACTACCAGTTCAATATCTGGTGATAATTTCTCTTCAATTACGATTTCTTCAGATTTTTTCTTGCACGAAGCTAACATGGCAAAGGCTGCCATAAATAGAATTGCTTTTTTCATTTGGTTCAAGTTTGTGTGTGTATTGTTGCCCTCAATTTTAACGCCATTTTTGCAGAAAAAATTAAAAATAGCGTAAATCTCAGTAAAAAAATAGATACACATTAAACTACCAGAGGAATATAATTTCTCTTTAGGAAAAAATACCGATCATAGGTATATGCTAAGCTTCCAATTTATTAGAGATCAAATAAGGCGAAGCCGTTTTCACCTTTTTACCTTTATATCTTTCAAAATAATAATCAACTCTACCCAGGTTAATACCAGCAAAACCAACCTGATTTATAGTAGTTATTGCTCCGCTTAAATTCTGCACATCTTCTGGCTGATCCATAAAAGTATGCGTATGCCCACCAATTATAAGGTCGATACTCTTATTGTTTTTTGCTAAAATCTGATCGGATACTTTATCTGTAGGATATTTGTAACCCAAATGAGACAAGCAAATTACCAGATCACACTTAAAGTCATTCTTTAATATATCCGCTATTTCATTAGCCTTTGCAATTGGATCCAGATAAACTGCATCGCCATAATTTTTTTCATCAACCAGACCATGCAATTCTACTCCAAGCCCAAAAACACCAATCTTTAACCCATCCTTTTTAAATATCTTATACGGAAGCGTCGATTTATTAAGTATTGTATTAGAGAAGTCGTAATTGCTGCATAAAATAGGAAAGTTGGCATGAGGCAATTGCTTATAGAAGCCCTCCATACCGTTATCAAAATCATGGTTTCCCATTGTAGCCGCATCATAACCCATTGCTGTCATGAGCTTAATTTCAAGTTCACCACCAAACTTATTGAAGTATGGAGTACCCTGGAAAATATCACCAGCATCAAACAGTAATACATTTTTCTCTTCGCTTCTTACTTTTTTAATCAAAGCAGCCCGTCTTGCTGTACCGCCCAAACCTTCATATTTAGATCCATCAATAGGAAAAGGTTCTACCCTGCTATGAACATCGTTAGTATGCAAAATGGTAAGCTTTGTTACGCCTCCTGCAGCCTCAGCTTCAAACGCATTTAAATTTAAGGCCAGAGCCGCTGCAGCAATACCACCGGTTCTAAGAAAATCTCTTCGGTTAGTTTTTAGTAATTCTTCCATCTAATTTTGGATTAATTGTTTTGCCTGCGGCCTCAGTTTCTTTAACGTAATTCATTAATGCATCGCGTATTTTAAGGCCTATAACCTTTTTATCTGTTGCATTTTTAAAAGCAGGAACATTGTCGCCACCCCCACCAATATAATCTGAAGTAAGTATGCGGTAAGTTTTGTTTACATCAAACGGTTTACCGTTTACAAGTACATCTGCAGGCTTTTTATCTACTATTTTCATTTGTAACCGCGCAACAGGTTGTCCATTGGTAGAAGCTATATAACCCAATACTTGT
>NZ_CAMLHF010000282.1 GCF_946479715.1 uncultured Pedobacter sp.
TTGTATTGTAAATAGCCTTTCCATTCACATTTAGCCATTTGCCTATGTCTTCAAGTCTTGTTATTGCATCTTGAGGAATAGTTCCGTCTGCTTTTGGACCAACTCCCAGTAATAGACTGCCCCCTTTTGCCACCACCTCAATTAAAGTATGGATTACCTGGGTGGCAGATTTATACTGATCGTTAGGAACAAAGCCCCACGCACCACCTAAGGTCATGCAGCTTTCCCATGGATTTGCTAGTTGTTCTTTTGGTACACTTTGTTCTGGTGTTTGATAGTTTTCATAAGGGCCGTGAACGGTTCTATCCACCATTAGTAACCCTGGCTGCGCCTTACGTGCCATATCCGCAATTGCAGGCATATTAATGTCTTGACTCCATTCAGGAATTTTCATTCCCCACGCAAGTACTTCTTCATTTACAGTTTCTAATGGTCTAACCCATCCTCCATCTAACCAAAGAATATCAACTGAACCGTAGTTATGCATCAACTCGCTAATCTGGTTAAATGTTTGTTTTTTAAACATGCTCCATCTCCAAGGATTTTTCCTGATATCGTAGTTATTATTTCTATCTGCCGTTGCATATTTTGGCCACCAATAATATTCAGAATGCCAATCGGGCTTTGAAAAGTAGGCCCCAATCATAAAGCCTTGTTTGCGAAAAGCATCGAATACATATTTTGCAACATCAGCTTTAGGGTTATCCTTAAATGGCCCGGCAGAGATCTTAAAATCTGATTCTTTAGTATCAAACATATTGAAACCATCATGGTGCTTGGTTGTAAATACCAGATAGCGCATGCCTGCATCTTTACCTACCTTTGCCCATTGGTCCGGATTAAATTTAACAGGGTTAAATTCTTTACTTAAGCCCCAGTACCATTTTTTATAATCTTCGTAATTACTTGTACTATCTCTTGAGATCCAATCTTCTGAACAAATAGACCATGATTCAATAATACCAGGAACGGCATATAGCCCCCAGTGAATAATCATTCCGAATTTTTGATCTTGCCATTTATCTAGTTTTTGACTTACGAGAGGATCTTTAGGCCATTCGTAAATTGTAGATTGATGGTGAACGCCATTATCCTGAGCCTTTGATATACCAAAGAGGCCAACTAAGCCTATTATTATAATACTTTTCTTCATGTTCATTAAAAGTAAAAAAATCCTAATCGATTGCCAACCTGGATTGAATATTAATTATATAAAAAGAGGGCACTTATTAGTGCCCTCTTTTACCCTAAAGTTTTTAAACCTAGTTTATACCTCTCAACAATCTATTCCATCTTATTTTATTAAAGAATGATCCATTGGTATTATAGCTCATCCAAATAAACAATGCTTTTCCTACAATATGATCTTCAGGAACAAATCCCCAGTAACGAGAATCTAATGAATTATGTCGGTTATCCCCCATCATCCAATAGTAGTCCATTTTAAAAGTATAACTAGTTGAAGGCTTACCATTAATCAACCAGCCATTGCCAGCTTTCTCTAACTTGTTACCCTCATAAATCCGTATACTTCTCTCATAAAGAGGCATTGATGCGCTATCCAGTTGAACTGTCATCCCTTTTTTAGGAATAAGAATGGGCCCAAAATTGTCAGCATTCCAATTTCTTTTTGGATCAAAAGGGAAAACATCTTTCTCCTGATAACCTTCCGGTTGAGTCACCTCTTTCACAGATTGCACAAAGTCCAGTTTACTAACCTTATCCATCATTGGCTCTGTACCTGTAAAACTATAAGTATTAGGAGATGACTGATTAATATCCTCTGATATATTAAATCCAAGATCTTCAAAAACAGAGAAATTAATATCGGCCGTTTTAAATGTAACTGCATAAGTCATCTGTCCGGTACTTTTAAGTTTCTCTGGTTTACCATTTACAGAAACAAGACCGTCTTTCATACTAATTACATCACCAGCAATACCTATGCACCTTTTAATGTAATTCTCTCTTTTATCAACAGGTCTGCTTACAACAGTATAGTGCTTATTAATTGCATCCCAGCCTTCTGATCTCACCATCTTATAGTAATCAACATCCTGAATCTCCAGGGCTACAGTATCGCCCTGAGGATAGTTAAATACCACTACGTCATTTCTTTTGATCTCAGATAAGCCTGGCAATCTGCGGTACTTCCATTGCACGCCATCCCAATATGCTTTAGTACCGGTTAAAGGCATTGTATGATGAGCAAAAGGGAACGCAACAGGTGTCATTGGCACACGAGGGCCATAATTAACCTTACTGACAAATAAGAAATCACCTATTAGTAATGATCTTTCCATAGAGCCCGTAGGAATGGTATATGCCTCTATAAAAAACACCCTGATTATGGTAGCAGCAATTACTGCAAACAAAATAGCATCAACCCATTCTCGGCTTCTGGATTTTTTCTTTTTTGGCTTAGTGTCCTTATTCTCCTTTTGCCAGAATTTCCAATTCATATTTCTTTATTATTTAAAATTAAATATATCAGCTATATTATAAAAACCCTGTTTCTTCTCAAGCCATTCCGCAGCTACTACTGCACCTAGTGCAAACCCGGAACGATTATGAGCAGTGTGTTTAAATTCGATCTCATCCACCTCAGAGCTATACACCACTGTATGCGTACCTGGTATATTCTCTATTCTGTGCGATTCAATCAGCAACTGTTCTTTCTTTAATACATCATCGAACTCTGTACCCACAAGTTCATTTACCCATTCACGTTTTCTATCCACATTTTCTATAATGCCCTCGGCAATAGTCATTGCTGTACCACTTGGTGAATCCAGTTTCTGGGTATGATGTATTTCCTCTACCTGAACTTCATATGCAGGGAAGTCGTTCATTAACTTCGCCAATACCTTATTCATGTGAAAGAAGATATTAACCCCAATACTAAAGTTTGACCCATAAAGCAGCGCGTTGTTACGCGTAAGGCACTCATTTTTCACTTCCTGCAATTGGCCATACCATCCTGTAGTACCTACAACAACAGGAACATTTGCGTCAAAACAAGTATAAATATTATTTATTGCCGCATCAGGAGCACTAAAGTCGATAGCTACATCGGCCTTTCGCAGATTAGCAACCGTTAAGTCATCAAGGTTATCAATGCTGATTTTTAAAACTACCTCATGTCCTCTTTCTAAAGCAAAACGTTCAATAATCTGACCCATTTTGCCATAGCCTAATAATGCTATTTTCATTGGTTTTATTCTTTTATTTGTTACGAACCAGACTTAAATCTAAGGCTGAATCATCTATTTTTTTATTTTTTTGCTAAAGGTATTAAAAGCCCCCATATACGAGTTCAAACTTGCGTAAAAATATACTATAATCTGATAGTAAGTTTTATCCCAGGTGTTACATTATTAAAACCATACATATTATTGGTATTAATTAGACCCGGAGAAAGTTTCATTCCTATATCGTCTACATTAAAATATTTTAGACGGGCGTCTATATAAGCTTCTACTACATTGAGAAGGTACAGTCCTACATAAGAGAAAATAATTACCTCTTTATTTCTTCTGAACAGGTCTTTTGCTGTAATTAACCCCGCCTCATCCATGTTGTTATAAGGAAAATCGGGGGTTTTCACTCCGCCATTCAATCTTCGAGCAATGATCTCATCATAAAAAAGCTTGTAATTCTTACTATTGTCTATAAATGAAATGGTAAGAAGCGTTATTCCCGTATAAAGACCTGCAACTTTTGCTAGCCTATAAACGGTTACCCCATTTCTGATTTGTCCGAGGCCAGGAAGCATAAGTGAACTAAGGGCCGCTCTTCTACCTGCAATTTTACCAAGATTTACGTAGGCTGGTTTTTTAAGTGTATCTACTTTTTGAGCTCTTATGGGTTCTACTACTGGTTTTGGTTTAATAACCAGGGTATCCTTTTTAACAACAGGAGTTTCCTGGGCACGAGCTAACGCTGTCACAAAAAGAAACAAAACCGATAGCAGCAGACTTTTGTACATTACCAATCTAATAATTCCAGAATACGGCTTAGGTCATCCTCAGACATAAATGGGATCTCAATAGCTCCCTTCCCATTTTCGCCGACTTTCAGCTTAACTTTAGTGGCAAATTTAGATGCTAGATCTCTCTGTAGTTTTTGATACTCAAATGAAACACCAACAGGCTGTTTACTTGATTTAGTTTTTACCTGAACACTATTTATGCTTCTAACTAACTCTTCGACCTTACGCACAGATAATCCTTTATCAATGATTTCATCATGAATAAAGAGCTGTTTTTCTGCCTGTTCTACATTTATCAGAGCACGTGCATGCCCCATAGAGATCTTTTGATCTCTTATAGAAACTTGTATTGCTGGTGGTAATTTTAGTAGACGAAGATAATTGGTTACTGTAGTACGATTTTTACCAACTCTTTCACCTAATTGCTCTTGTTTCAGATTACATTCATCAATCATTTGCTGAAAGCTCAGTGCAATCTCAATTGCATTAAGGTTTTCGCGCTGAATATTCTCAATAAGAGCCATTTCCAGCATTTGCTGATCGTTGGCACTACGGATATAAGCAGGTATTTCGGTTAAGCCGGCTAACTTGGAAGCACGCAATCTTCTCTCTCCAGAGATCAACTGATATTTACCTCCAGGCTGTTTCCTCACCGTAATTGGCTGTATCAAACCTTGGACCCTGATAGATTCAGAAAGCTCATTTAAAGCAACCTGATCAAATTCAGTACGAGGTTGATACGGGTTAGTTTCAACATCATTAATATTGATATGTCCAATATTATTGTTGTTACCGCCCTCTTGCTTTGTTTCGCTTACCGGGTTCACCCCGTTCTTTGGCGGGTTTACAGCATCTGAGTCATCCAAAAGCGCACTTAACCCTTTACCTAAACCTGTTTTTCGCTGAAAAGATGTCATTAAAAATATTTTTAAATAATTGCTGTAGTTGTATTCTGTACTTCCTTAACCATTCCGTTTTTATGAACAATTTCACGGGCAAGGTTCAGGTAGTTAATTGCCCCTTTACAAGTGGCATCATGCATAATTACAGAGATACCATAACTTGGGGCTTCACTTAAACGAGTATTGCGCTGAATAATCGTATCAAAAACCAACTCCTGGAAATGGGTCTTAACCTCTTCTACAACCTGATTCGACAGTCTTAAACGCACATCATACATTGTTAGTAGAATTCCTTCAATTTCCAATTCAGGGTTTAAACGGTTTTGAACAATTTTAATTGTGTTCAAAAGCTTCCCTAGTCCTTCAAGTGCAAAATATTCACATTGTACAGGGATAATTACTGAATCAGCAGCGGTAAGCG
>NZ_CAMLHF010000283.1 GCF_946479715.1 uncultured Pedobacter sp.
AATATCTGATCTTTAATTACACCGGAAGCATAAGGATTCGTATCAATCATGTACGAGGGGAGAATGCTGCAGTAAGTGGTATATTTTTCGACGGACATCAATAGAGCATCAAAAAGCAAATGAAAACACAAATTTTGTGCACACTCTGGGGGATGGAAGACCTTCCTTTTGAAGATTCTTTTCTAAAAGTAAAACAGGCAGGTTATGACGGTGTTGATGCATGGATTCCGGAAGATACTGCAGAACGTAAAAAGTTTATCCGACTTCTTGATGAGTACCAGTTTCCAATTGTATGTCATCAGCATCAAGCCGAGGGATCCGATATTAAGTCTTTTTGCAAGTCTTTTGAGTATTATTTGAATCTCTCTATGGAGTGTAGCCCGATACTTATTAATTCGCATAGCGGTAAAGACTATTTTTCAAAAGATGAACAATTAAGGGTAATTGATACAGCTCAGGAATTCTCCGTAAAAAGAAATATTAGAGTTGTCCACGAAACCCATAGGGGCAGGATAGGTTTTAGCCCGTACAATGCAATGGAACTTTTTGCCCTTAGGCCTGATATGAAGATCACAGCTGATCTTTCTCATTGGGTTTGCGTAACCGAAAGCTATTTAGAGAATTGCCCAAATATTTTAGAAGAGGCAATAAAAAGAACTGAACACATTCATGCAAGAGTTGGTTATTCTGAAGGACCGCAAGTAACAGACCCACGTGCAAAAGAGTGGCAAACTGCTACACAGATATTTCTTGAGTGGTGGGGTAAAATCATTGACTATAAAAAAGAAGCGGGTGAGGAACTATTAACCATTACTCCCGAATTTGGCCCACCTCCATATATGGTTACTTTACCATCAAACGGAATGCCTGTTGCTGATCAGTTTGAAATCAATAGTTACATGAAGGACTTGCTAAGGTCAATAACCTAAATACTACCTTAGGTATGTTTACCAAGCCTATATTCTTTAGGTGGTAATCCATTCTTTTTCTTGAACAGACGGGAAAAATAAAAAATAGAATCAAAACCTGTTTGGTAAGCTACTTCATTAATGGTTAAATTGGTTGATGTAAGCAAATCCTTTGCTTTGTCTAATCTCAGATTAAGGTGATATTGATTTGGTGATAGTCCGGTTGTCTCTTTAAAAATCTTCCTGAACCTCGAATAGCCCATAGGCAAATCCTTTACCATTTCTTCTAAATTCACCGGGTTCTCAATAGATTCCTGTAAAAGAAATTTGGCCTTCGAAATGAGTTTAGATTGATTTCCGATATCAGGTGTTTTGTATTTCGATACGGCATTTACCAAGCCTAAAATTTGAAGAGTAAGCCCTGAAATGATCTGACGATAACCTATTTCGGCAGCTGCAACTGTTTTGATAAGTGTATGGAAAAGCTGTAGTAAATCTTCGTTCAGTCCAACATCAATAAAAGGATTCTCAGCAGTAAATATTCCCTTTTTCATCAATTCATCTGGGTAGCTTCCATTAAATCCAACCCAATATTCTTCCCAGCCATGTTGAGGATGTGGTTTGTATCTGTGCCATATTCCTGGGAATAAAAAGAAACAGGTTCCAGCTTTAATGCTGTAGGCTTTGGTTTTTGCAGATTCCAGCAAACCTTCACCTTTTGTAATGAAAACCAGATAATAGCCATCTAGTATTCTACCTTTATCCCAGGTAAAGGAATGATCTATTGGATGCTCACGATTGTTTGGGTAATTTTTATTAGGTTCTACCTTTGCCGAACCGACCGTATTGATGTAAAATCCCCAATTTTTTTCGAATTCACTAATGTTAAGGTATTTCTGATAATTCTTCATTTTAATATTTGGCTTCTTTTATAAAGCTAGCTATTTTATCAAAAAGTACAAGCAATATTTAAGACTAAGTGTTATTTTGTATCTCTATTGTATTAAAGGTGTAGTTTTATATAAGGTGATATATCAGAAAATATAAAAGATAGACGAAGCATGTCAGTACAGGACAGCACAGGTTGCGTATTTCAGGTATTTACTATATTCTTGTTATACCAAACACACAAATAAACCAACCCACATGAAATCAAACAGAACTAGGTCTGTTAAATTATCTGTAGTATTTTTATTACTCATTCTTATCGGTGTTTCCTTCACCACTTTCCAGAAAGATAATCCAGGACCAAAAGTTGAAAAACTAAAACTTTTACCAAATTTTAAAGCAGAACATTTATACAGCCCATCTGAAAATAAAACAGGATCATGGGTAGCCATGACCTTTGATGATAAGGGAAGGATAATTACCTCCGATCAGTACGGCTTTTTATACAGGCTAGAAATACCCCCAATAGGTGCAGATACCACCAAGGTTAAAGTAAAGGTAGAAAAACTAATTGTTGGCGATTCAACAAACGCTAAAGTAGGGATGGGTTATGCCCATGGTTTGCTTTACGCTTTTAACAGCTTGTATGTAATGGTTAATCACAATAGTGACGACAAGTTTAAAAGCGGAAGTGGCCTATACCGACTACAGGATACCGATGGCGATGATCAATTCGATAAAGTAACATTAATGAAAGCATTAACTGGAGAGGGTGAACATGGCCCCCACAGTATTGTCCTTTCTCCTGATAAAAAATCAATTTACATGATTGCAGGTAATTATACGGATATGCCGGAAATGGACAGTTACCGCTTACCTAAAACCTGGAAAGAAGACAACGCATTGGCAACCATAAAAGACCCTAATGGACATGCTACAGACCGTTTTGCACCCGGAGCATTTGTAATGAAAACTGACCCGGAAGGGGCAAAGTGGGAATTAGTAAGTGCAGGATACAGAAATCCATATGATTTTGCTTTTAATGAAGATGGAGAAATGTTCGTTTATGATGGCGATATGGAATGGGATATGGGCATGCCATGGTATAAACCTACCAGAATTTCTCATTCTCCCAGTGGAAGCGAATTCGGCTGGCGCTCTGGAAATACCAATTGGGCACCAAGTTACATTGATAATCTCCCTGCTATTTTAAACGTTGGTCAGGGCTCGCCTACAAACCTGGTTAGCAGTTATAATGCTCGTTTTCCAGAGAAATATCGCCGCGGTTTATTAGCCTTCGACTGGACTTTTGGTATCATTTACTCGGTGCAGCTTATTCCCGATGGATCTTCTTATAAAACAACAGCAGAGGAATTTTTATCAGGCCAGCCGTTACCACTTACCGATGGTTTGATTGGGCCTGATGGCGCACTATACTTTTTAACCGGTGGACGTGAGCTTGAATCTGATCTATACAGAGTTTATTATGGTGATAATTCATTGCCAAACCAAGAATTACCAACCAATGCAACTGCAAGTGTACTCGAAGCACGCAGCCTGAGAAAGCAATTGGAAGAATTTCATACTACACCCAATCCTGAGGCAATTAAATTAGCCTGGCCAAACCTGAAAAACAAAGACCGCTACATTCGTTATGCGGCAAGGATTGCCGTTGAACATCAGCCTATTGCTGAATGGCAAGACAGGGCCCTGAATGAAAAAGACCCAATTATATTAATGCACGCCATGACTGCACTGGCCAGAAATGGAACTAAGGAATTAAACAGTAAAATGTTAAATGCCCTGATGCATATCAATTATATATCATTGTCAGAACCGCAGAAGATGGATCTGTTAAGAACGTTTGAGTTAACGCTACTGCGTACCGGTAAACCCCAACTGGCAGACAGGCTAAAATTAAGCAAATATCTAAATGCTTATTTTCCTGCCAAGAGTAATGAAATCAATCGATTCATGACAAAGATCCTTGTTTACATAGGCGATGAGCAGGTAGTACCTAAAACTTTAGCCTTAATAGATCTGGCCAAGGATGATGAGGATTACCAGAAAGGAATTACCAGTTCGTCAGATTTGATCTTGAAAAACCCTCAATATGGATTAGATATTGCAAAAACACTATCTAAAACGCCGCCTTCGCAACAGATTTATTATGCTGTAGCTTTAAGCGAAGCCAAAAAAGGATGGACACCTGCACTTCGTAACAAATATTTTAAATGGTTCTATAAAGCATTTGGGTTTAAAGGAGGTAACAGTTACATAGGTTTTATTGATGAAGCACGTAAAATAGCCCTAACCAATGTGCCAAAAGAACAATTTGCTCATTTTAACAAGATCTCAGGAGATGGCCTGGTAGACAATAAACAGCTTAAACTTGGCGACTTTACGCAGCCAAAAGGTCCTGGAAGAGACTGGAAACTGGACGAAGCACTTGCAGTAGTAAAAGACAGTTTAGTGGGTAGAAATTATAAGAATGGTAAAATGATGTTTGCCGCCACAATGTGTATTTCTTGCCATACTACAGGTGGCGAGGGTGGTTCTGCAGGTCCCGATCTTACACATCTGGGAACCAGATTCTCTGAGAAAGACATTCTTGAATCTATCATAACACCTAGCAAAGTGATCTCTGATCAATATGCTGCAAAGGTTTACTATTTAAAAGACGGAAGCTCTATCTATGGAAGATTTAAGAGAGAGACCAAAGACAAAATTTATATTTCTCAAAATCCTTTTTCTCCTCAAACACTTCGGGAGATTAAGAAAAAGGATGTGGCCATCACTTCTGTATCTAAATTGTCCATTATGATGCCTGGTATGATCAACAGCTTAAATAATGAAGAGTTAAAAGATTTAATGGCTTATTTGATCTCAGGCGGAAATAAAGATAATAAGGTATTTCAGCCGGCAAGTAAATAGAAGTAAGAAGATGCGTCAGATAGATAGAATTTCAATAAAATTTATTGTAAGTGTAGTTTTGTGTTCAATGATCACTCTTTCGGCAATGAGTCAGGAAAAGGATTTTGTTAAAATTTTTGATGGTAAAACATTGCAAGGCTGGAAAGGAGATTTAATCCACTGGAAGGTTGAAAACGGCGCTATAATAGGCGAGGTAACACCCGAGAACCAATTAAAAAGTAATACTTTTTTAATATGGGCCGGAGGAAAAATAGGTGATTTTGAACTGAAATTACAGTATAAAATTTCAAAAGGAGGAAATAGTGGTGTTCAGTACAGAAGCGAAGAAGTACCTGGTGTTCCCTTTGGACTAAAAGGTTATCAGGCAGACATAGATGGGAACAATGAATATACAGGTTTAAACTACGAAGAAAGAGGCCGTGGATTTATCGCAAAACGAGGCGAGAAGGTAGTTGTAGATTCATTAGGGAAACCCGATCTCCTATCAACACTAGGCACATCAGAGGAGCTGGCAAAGAATATCAGTAACGATGATTGGAATGAATATCACCTGGTT
>NZ_CAMLHF010000284.1 GCF_946479715.1 uncultured Pedobacter sp.
CCATTCTAACAATATCCCTTCTTACCTGAGAAGCAATATCTTCTAATTCTTTGATTGTATGTTTCATTAATTGGGGTTGTTGATTAATATGACAAACTTAACTAAAACTGCGCAAGCATTCATGCGCACAGTTAAAATAAATATCCCAATAATAGGGCTTATATTTTAAAAAATACTCAGATAACAATAAAAAGGAATATTAAAAGACATGGCAAAAAAAAGTAGATCAGAAAATGTCTGTTTTGGATACTACTAAATTGTTTTTTGTTGATCTAAACTGAAATAGTATAATATTAAACTATGCCGACAATTGAAAAATAATTTTTTAACATTTAGAAAATATTTGTTTATATTTATGTTAGTCACGTACCAAACAAAGAAATAGATGCATGCCAACAAATTAAAATATTGGAGTGAATCAGATCTTTTCGTTAAACTCGGTGAGGGGAACGAGCGGGCTTTTGGCCAGGTATTTAAGCAATATTTTTCTTCTCTTTGTTATTTTGCAAACAAGTATGTATTTGATGTGCAGGAAGCTGAAGATATCGTTGAAGAGGTCTTCGAGAAGCTTTGGAAATGCAATCATCATATCAGTTGTTCGGAGCATTTAAGATCGTATTTGTATATGGTTACCAAGCGCACCTGTATGGACCATCTAAGCAAGAACAATCATGCTAAAGAAAGGCAATTGAATTTTGCGATGCGGATTGGAGATCAGGAACCAGATTTTATTTACGAAATGATCCGTGCTGAGGTTTTGAGAGATATTTATCTCGAGATTAATGGTCTGCCAGAACAATGTAGTAGAATTGTTTCTATGAGTTATATTGAAGGGCTGCGTAACGAAGAGATTGCAGAAAAGCTTGGTCTATCTGTTCAAACGGTTAAGAATCAGAAAACCAGGGGTGTCTCTATTCTTAGAGGCAGGCTTGTATAATTAAAATAACTCCAAACAAAGTAAGGTCGCTTCGGTACTTAAAGCTTCTATTTCAATTGAATTTACATCCCAAAGGGCCAATCCATCTCTCGGGTGCATTAAGCGGCCATTAATCTCAAAAGCCCCAGATATAATGAACGTGAAAAACGTATTGTTTTTGTTTTTTAGATTATAAATTGTTTCTGCTCTGCCACCAAACTGACCAATACTCAGCGCAAACGGAAGCGGTTTTGGTGTTGAGGCAGGTACAACCGGAACCAGATGATTAAGACTTTTGCTCATGTCAAAAGCTAATGGCTTTAATGATTGGTTTTCCAAAATAGATTCATCTCTGATCCAGATTTGCAAAAAGTTGATGAAATCCGAGCCATAAGGGTTGTGGATGCTGAGTTTATTTCCAGCAGTAAGACTACAAATTTTAACCTCCCCAATATTCACCTCTGTGATATCATGATGTGGTGTACCTTGGTAAAAGAGATCACCCGTAATGGGTATTATTAACAAATGTGAAGCCTCCTTAGTGGAGACTTCAAGTTTACCCGAGGGCACCAGCAATTCGTCGTTCAGAGCAGTCAGATTTCTGAACGGTTGTTTGTGCTCGTCATAATAGTTGTTGCTATTAAACGTCATTGTGGTTTTAGATATATTTGATTCCTCAATTCCGCGCTGTTCGCTTAAAAAGATTTTTCCTGGTGTCATAATTTATGCTGGTACGTTAATTTTCATTGTAAGGTTAAATCCATCGGCTATGCTACCTGTAACTGTTGCTACCTCTGAGTTGTTTGTGTCATCGCTAAACACGTTATCTTTTGCATTATATGTATAGCCCGACATCCCCTTTTTATACCCATTAACTATTGCTACCGCGGTACCAGAGCCTTCAGGGAAGGCAATTTGTGTTACTTTTAAGGAGTTGCCTGCTGCGTTGTAAACATGTACATGGATGTGAGTTGCACGGCCATTGTACCAGCCCGGGAAAATACTTGTAAAGGTAACCAGGCCATTAGCATCAGTAATTTGTCTGCCTCTTAAAAAATGAACGGATTGATAATCGGTGGATTGCATGCCCGAACCCCCGTATTCAGAATAGTTTCCTTCGGCATCACAATGCCAGATATCAACCATCGCTCCTTCTATAGGAGTGCAGTTGTTATTTGAATTCGCAATTGTAATTTTAGCTGTTAATTTATATCCACTGCGACCGTCTGTAATATCGCTTCTAACATAGCTTGACGGAGTTTTTGTAGGAAAGGGCCCCTCTGTTTCTGATGGTGCGACAGCGCAAGTGCTTCCGCTGGTTCCGGAACCAGAATCTGTTACCGATTCGCTGCTTACAGCATCCAAACTGTCTTTTTTACAGGCTTCCCATAATATTGGCGTAGAAATGATCCCGACCATTAGACTCCTTAAAAATTGTTTTCTTTCCATAACATCTATGCTTATTGATTAATTTTAGTTGAAACAAATCTGCATAGTATATCTTAGCGGTTTAAGGAAGTACCGATAAATAGGGTTTTTCTATCGATGAATAAAATAACTAACCGTATCCATCGATACAATTGAAAGGTTTACCGATACTATGGTTATTATTAAAGATAAAAGATGTTGATTTGTATATGATTCGTTTTCAGACTTCAACCATCATTATACACGCGGTAGCCTGGTTGCTGTTTATGAGCTTCCCGCTCTTCTTTTTTAGTCAGGGAGGTAATTCTCATGGTAGTTGGATAGATGGATTATCCTGGCCTTATTTACAATACCCTTTGGTATACATGTTTATCTTTTATCTTAATGCTTATTATTTGTTTCCCAAATTTTATGTGAAAAAGAAATATGTAATCTATACATTTTCGGTGTTTTTATTACTGATTGCAGTGATGACCCTTAAGCCTTTTGATAAGATGATGCAGGAGGGGAAACAAGATGATAGACCAATGCCACCCAGACCAATGACAGAGGTTCCGATGACAGAAATGAAAATGGATCACAGGCCCTCGCCGCCAAGAGATAGGCCATTTAAGTTTGATATACTTAGCTTTTTTATCTTTGCTATGGTGATGGGTATGGGTACAGCTTTGAGTTCTATTAAAGAGCTGCAACTTACTGAGAAAAGAGCCATTCTTGCCGAAGCCGATAGAGCCAATGCAGAACTTTCCTTTTTGAAAGCGCAGATCAATCCTCATTTTTTGTATAATACACTAAACAACATTTATACGTTGTGTGTAACAGGAAGTGAGAATGCAGCAGATAGTATTATGAAGCTATCGAATATTATGCGATATGTTACAGATGAGGCTGAAGCAAATTATGTCTCTCTGCAAGGTGAGCTGGATTGTATCCGTGATTTTATTGACCTTCAAAAGCTGCGTTTAGGTAAAAAGGTAAGTTTGGCTTATAATGTCACAGGCGATTCGTCGGGACATCTCATTTCTCCTCTTATCTTAATGACTTTTATAGAAAATGTGTTTAAGTATGGACTGAGCAATCATGTTGAGGCTCCTATTGCGATTAGTATAGATGTGTTTGAAGATAAGGTCGTATTTAAATCAGAGAATAGAATTTTTGAAAATATGCAAAAGAATGATCGGCTGGGTGTGGGGATTAAGAATACCAAACAGCGTCTTGAACATTTATATCCGGGTAAACATCAGTTAAATATTGATGATAAAGATGGAGTTTTCAAAGTAAACCTGGTTCTTTTTTCTTAAATGATATCTATATATTTAAGGCTAAATATCAAGTATGTCTTTAACATGTGTAGCAATTGACGATGAGCCTTTGGCTTTAGAATTACTGCGTTCTTATATTGCACGCATGCCCGAAGTACAGTTGCTGGGAACATTTGAAGATGCAATTTCTGGTGTTGAATTCCTGACACGTAAGCAACCTGATCTGGTTTTTCTGGATATTAATATGCCTGATATTTCAGGTATAGAACTTGCAAAAGCCTTAAAGGAAAAGCCAATGATAATATTTACTACTGCTCATAAACAGTTTGCTTTTGATGGGTTTGAATTAGAGGCTGTTGATTATTTGTTGAAGCCAATAGATTTTGATCGCTTTTCAAAGGCTGTTTATAAGGCCATTGATCTGAAAAGATACAGAGCCAATGTTTATTCAACCGGGCAAGAACCAGTTATTTATGTTCACTCTGAATATAGAATGATTAGGATTGTACTTAAGGATGTTGAATATATTGAGAGTATGGAGGATTACATAAAGATTCATTTGACAAATGATAAGCCTGTTTTAACATTAATGTCTTTGAAAAAGATACTCGAACTTCTTCCAGAACAACAATTTAGAAGAATTCATAGAAGTTATATCATTCCTGTATCCCGGATCAAATCTGTTCAAAATAAAAAGGTGCAATTGAGCAATATTGTACTTCCAATCGGAGAAAGTTATGCAGAACAGGTTAAGGGGTGGCTTGGGACTAAACTATTATGAGGATTTCTTGTTATAAAAGACCTTAATTGACGTCCTTTTTCTAATTTAGTGAAAATTTAATGCCATTTGGATCCAAAAAAAGCCACTGCAGATTTAAACGTAAAATCTTTAACCTTTAAAGAGCGGATAGCCGCGTTTAGGAATTTACCCGAGTTTTTTAAACTGGTATGGCAAACCAGCAGGTGGATGACGATAGGTAATTTTGCCCTGCGAATTGCCAGATCAATTATGCCCCTTGCTATCCTTTGGGTAGGTAAGCATATCATTGATGAAGTAGTGCACTTAAGTAATGACGGAGCTGGTCAATCCCAGGAATATCTGTGGAAACTGGTTGCGCTTGAATTTGGATTGGCTATACTAACTGATATTCTGAGCCGCGCTATTAATTTGATGGATGGTTTATTGGGTGATTTGTTTTCCAACTATACATCCGTAAGGATTATGAAGCATGCTGCAACTTTGGATCTGGACCAGTTTGAAGATTCCGTTTTTTATGATAAACTTGAGCGGGCAAGGCAGCAAACTGTTGGCCGTACTGTGCTATTATCGCAAGTAATGAGCCAGATCCAGGACCTGATTACCATGGGATTCCTTGCAGTAGGATTGGTTGCCTTTAATCCATGGCTTATAGTTGTATTATTGGTTACTATTCTTCCTGCGTTTTTGGGTGAATCGTATTTTAATGATCAGAGCTATGCACTTTCAAGAAAGAGAACACCGGAACGAAGGGAACTTGATTATGTTCGTTATCTGGGTGCTAGTGATGAAACTGCAAAAGAAGTTAAGGTATTTAATCTTTCCGGCTTTATTATCAGTCGTTTCAGAACACTTTCAGAAAGATTTTATACAGAGAATAAGTATTTGTCTTTACAGCGCTCC
>NZ_CAMLHF010000285.1 GCF_946479715.1 uncultured Pedobacter sp.
ATTGGGGTAAGCTTTATTCTGAAATCTAAAAGAAAAGATGCCTGGGAAGAGTGGAAAAAACAAAACCCTCAGGAAGGACCAACAACTGATCCTGTAAACCCTGCACCTGCACCAACAGATATACCAGGAAACCCAACTACTGGCGAAAGCAATATAGACGATAGATTCACCAAAAAAGATATATAAGATGAAACTGGATAGAATAATGTGGGGTATAGTACTGCTTTTTATAGGTGGGGTACTCCTTTTAGAGAATTTTCATATAATTGATTTTTACTGGCGCAATGTTTGGCGTTTCTGGCCAATATTTTTAATCATCGCAGGCGTAAATATTCTTTTCAACAGAAATAAATCACAGATAGGTGGAATAGTATCTATCGCCATCCTTGTGGTAACTCTGGGCGTTTTGTTTTACAAAGGTCAACAAGCTCCTGAGAGTAAAAGATGGGCCGATGTAAACATTGAGGACAGTGTAGATTTTGATAACAACGACACTGAACACCTGAGCTTCTCGCATCCTTTTACCGATTCTGCGTCCACTAAAACTGTCTTGAATGTTTCTGGAGGAGGAACATCTTTCGACCTGAAAGGACCCACAGATAGTTTAATTACTGCAGATGTACAGAAAAGAGGAGGAACCTTTTCATTACAAACAGAAAAAACTGATAGTATAACTACAGTGAACTTTAAAATGAAAGGCAATTCGAAATGGAATATGGGTGATGGGGGGAATGACGTTAAAATGAAATTAAACATTAAGCCTACCTGGGAAATCCATATGAACATGGGTGCCGGAGAAGTGAATTTTGATCTTTCACAATACAAAGTGCGCGCTTTCAACTTTGATGGTGGTGCCGCTGCACTTGATATTAAGATTGGAGATTTGCTGCCCATTACAGATGTAAATGTGAAAACAGGTGTTGCAGATGTTAAAATCAAAATCCCAACAAATTCAGGATGCAGGATTAAGACCAAAACCGGACTTTCATCAAAAGATTTTACAGGTTTTACCAAATTAGAAGATGGTACCTACGAAACACCGAATTATAAAGCATCAGATAAAAAGATATTTATCAATTTAGATGGAGGATTGAGTAGCTTTGAGGTAAATCGTTATTAATCGATTTGTCGCGCTTAAATTGCGACAAGCTAACTCTTAGAATGGAAAGTAAGAACGAAATTGAATATACCGTTGTAATAAACGGAAAGCCGGAAGGACCATATCAATTAGAACAATTAAAGTCACTAAATATCCTTCCGGGAACTTTTATCAGGAAGCCTGGGATGGACGATTATAAAGAAGCTCACGAGTTACAAGAACTGCGTGAGCTTCTTGGTTTTACCTTTCAGAAAACAGCCCCTCAATACTTTGCTTCCTTTGATCAGCGTTTGCTGGCTTCTGTTATAGATTATTTTTTCTTAACCCTGGGCTATGTGCTGCTCGTATTAATCAGCTTCATCTTTGTTGAAGAAAAAACACAGCGAATTATGGTGTCACTGGCAGGATTACCCCTCATTTCTATTGCTAAATTTATTTATAGCAGCATTGCCGAAGCATCTGATAAGCAGGCTACCATTGGTAAGCGATTAATTAATATTAAAGTTACAGATCTGGGTGGAAACAGGATCAGCTTAAATAATGCTTATGGCCGAAATGCCGCTAAAATATTATCTGTAGCTCCTTTCTTTTTGGGCTACTTATATAGCTTTTTGAATAAGAAACAGCAGTGTTTTCATGATCTTATAGCCGATACACTGGTTATAAAAGACCGGTTGATCTGACATAACAGTTATAAACATAATCTTTATCTTTGTAGCACATTAGCAAGTCATGGAAAAAGTATTTGATCAGAGCACGTTACAGAAAGAGTTAAAAGGCGGGTATTGTAACAGTTTAACCCAATATTCAAGATTTCTAACCAGAGAGGTTAGTATCGGGGATATCCCTATGGGAGGATTAAATCCAATTCGTATTCAATCTATGACCACAACTGATACCATGGATACTTTAGGTACAGTTGAGCAAACCATTAGAATGGTAAACTCTGGTTGCGAATATGTTCGTATTACTGCCCCAAGTATGAAGGAAGCAGAAAACCTTGCTAACATTAAAAAAGAATTAAAGTTCAGGGGTTACAACGTGCCACTGGTTGCCGATATCCACTTTACGCCAAATGCTGCTGAAGCTGCGGCCCGCATCGTAGAAAAAGTAAGGGTAAATCCGGGTAACTATGCAGATAAGAAACGCTTCGAAAACATTGAATATACGCAGCAAGCTTATCAGGCCGAGCTGGAGCGCATATACAAGAAATTTACACCACTGGTAAAGATCTGTAAAGAATACGGAACAGCAATGCGCATAGGTACTAACCATGGATCGTTGTCAGACCGCATTATGAGCCATTACGGCGATACGCCAAGAGGTATGGTTGAATCGGCAATGGAGTTTATCCGCATGTGCGAAGATCAGAATTATTACAATCTGGTTATCTCTATGAAAGCCAGTAATACACAGATCATGGTTCAGGCATACCGTTTACTGGTAGAGACCATGGTAAAGGAAGGCATGAACTATCCTTTACACCTGGGGGTAACTGAGGCTGGCGATGGAGAAGACGGCCGTATTAAATCGGCAGTTGGTATTGGAACATTACTTGAAGACGGGCTGGGCGATACCATTAGGGTTTCTTTAACCGAGGATCCTGAATTTGAAGCCCCTGTTGCAAAAGCATTGGCTTTAAGATATGAAACCAGAGCGTTATTAAATAATGAAATTATTGCGGGGCAACCAGAAAGCATTACTGTAAAAGAACTTCCTTATAATCCTTACGAATACAATCGCAGGCATACGCAAGCTGTACAACATATTGGCGATCATCATCACCCTGTAGTGATCATTGATGCATCAAAAGAAAACTTAAAAGACCCTTACTTTTTAACAGCAGTTGGCTATAAATATAGCGCAGGCCTGGATAAATACAACATGGCCGATCAGGCAACTGATATGGTGTATCTTGGAGATGCATTACCTTCATTCTCTTTCCCGGGTAATCTAAAACAGATTTATAACTATCAAACCTGGTTAAATTTAAAGGATAAGAACAATTGCCATCCCTTATTTTCATTTGAAGAATACGTTGTTGCCGATATTAAAGACGAGTATTTAAATCTTGTTAGTATAAAAGCAGAAGAGGGTGCTGGTAAAGACCTTTCTAAATTGCAGGGTAATGTTGTTATAGTATTAGAAACTACTGCTGCCCATGGTATGGCTATGCAAAGGGAGTTTTTTATATCCCTAATGAAGCATAATTCACAAATACCGGTTATTGTAAAAAGAGAATATTCTGGTATTAGTGCTGATGATCTGATGCTGCATGCAGCTACTGATCTGGGAGCGCTGTTTACCGATGGACTTGGCGATGGCATCTGGATCAGTGCTGATGAAACCATAGGCTTATCATTAATTAATGCCACAAGTTTCGGTATTTTACAGGCAACGCGTACCCGTATTTCTAAAACAGAATACATCTCTTGCCCAAGCTGCGGACGAACACTTTTTGATCTTCAGGAAACCACTCAGCTGATCCGTTCACGTACCGATCACCTTAAAGGAATCAAAATTGGTATCATGGGGTGCATTGTAAACGGCCCTGGTGAAATGGCGGATGCCGATTATGGGTATGTAGGAACCGGTCCGGATAAAATAACGCTTTATCGCGGAAAAGAAGTTGTGAAGAAAAATGTAAATGCTGCCCGTGCCCTTGATGATCTGATTGAACTGATCAGAGAAGACGGGAACTGGATAGAGGTAAATCAAAACTAAAAGATACTTTATTTCCCAGCAGGTCGATGTTCAGTTTACTGTCGTTGGCTTTTATGTATTCTCTGATCAGCGTTAGGCCCAGACCTATACCTTTCTCATTTTCTGTTCCGTAGGTTGCGCCTCCGGCTTTTGGATTTCGAATATGTTCAATGTCAAATTGCTCTGGATTATTGATGGTATTCCAAACGCAAATCTCTACCATATTACCATGGGTTTTTAATGCGATACCAATTTCATTGCCAGAAGGAGTAAACTTTATCGCATTGTCAATCAGATTTCTGAGAATGAGCTGTACATGGTCTTCATCTGCATAAGCTGAAAAAGATTCCGATAAATTGATATCTGTCAAAATCCCTTTCTTATGGATCAGCGGCAGATAAACCAAAAGCAATTTTTCTATAAAAGGTTTAAGATCAAATGTAGTGGGTACACTATTTACCACTTCCATTTGTCGCCTTGCCCAATACAAAAGGTTATTTAAAGAACTGTTGATCGTTTCAATGTGCTTTTGATTCTCTGTTAACAACATTTTATAATCTTCAAGCGTTAGCATGTCCATGTCCTTAAGCGCGAAGATGCCTGTCAGACTGTTAAAAGGACTTCTAAGATCATGTGCTATGATAGAGAATAGTTTGTTTTTTACAGAATTGGAAAGTTCCAGTTCCGTTATCGTGTCACTGAGTTTTAATGTGCGCTCCTTAACTATGTGCTCCAAACGTAAGTTCTGATCACTTACCAGCATCAGGTTTTCATCTCTTGTCTGCCGTTCCCGTTTAATTACTGCGTTATAGCGGTATCCCATTGCAAATGAAAGCAATAGTAATTCAATTGCTGAGCCTATAGGTAGAAGGTCAAAAGTATAATCTGTAAAGGGAAGGACCTTTGCAAGGGTTAAAATAACAATCAGGATGGCAAGGGCTATGAAGCTCCAGGCAAGAATATAATACTTAGCTGGCGTATGTCCGCTTCTGTAAGCAACAAATCCTGAAATCCATAAAATGATAGGAGAAACAAACATCAAGATCTGCGTATAGTTAGCCGCTATTCCTTTGTATCCGAAAATGCTAACAAAAAACAGGATTACACAAAAGAGAATAAGAGCCAGGTAAATCTTTAAAAACTTTGGCGCAGTTACACGGAGATTGAGGAAACGTCTACAAAATAAAATTCCAAAAATAACTGTTACGGATAGGAAAGCATGCGGATAAAGGTTGATGATTTTCCTTATCTCAGGAT
>NZ_CAMLHF010000286.1 GCF_946479715.1 uncultured Pedobacter sp.
ATCTCTGTAAGTTCCTTTTCCATATCCAATGAGTCATTAGACTGGCATATGATCAGATTATATCCATACTTCTGTAAACCATTCTGAATAGTAGTAATCACCTCTGCATGAAAGAACATTGAGATCCTTGGTACAATAAGTCCGATGGTATGCGTTTTATTGCTGCGCAAGCCTGAAGCCATATTATTACGTCTGTAACCCAGCTGAGCAGCCATTTTTAGTACATCATTTTTTGTTTTTTCCTTTACGTGCGGATGATCATTTAGCGCACGGGAAATTGTTGCAGGCGAAAGCTTCAACGCTTCCGCAATATCCAGAATTGTATTTTGCTGTACCTTTTTTTGGTTGGCCATTTTAATATTATATGAGGCTACTGATTTAAGCTAATCCTATACCAAGCTAATCAATATTACAATTATATGAAAACGTTTTCATAAATTCCAACAAATTAATTCGGCATAGTTTAAACATTACAAAAACACCTAAGTAGTTCATGTAATTCAGGTTAAATTAAGACATACCAACTTTTTTGTTACAAAAAACTGTCGAACGAATATCATTATATGAAATCGTTTCCGTTCTAAATAACAAACTAATCTGCATAATATTCTTAATAACATTATATTTACCGCTGAGCACTGTATATTTGCTTGAACGCACAACCTAAACCAAATAAGATCAGATACTTTTAGCCATGACTGTTGGACTTTTTATTCCGTGTTATATTGACCAGTTCTACCCAAACGCCGCTATTGCAACCTTAACTTTACTGAAGAAACTAGGAGTTGACGTGGTTTATCCCACAAAGCAAACCTGTTGCGGTCAGCCTATGGCCAATTCGGGCTTTGAACATCTCACACAAGGATGCAACGATTTATTTATAGAAAACTTTTCTGAATTTGATTACGTGGTATCCCCTTCCGGGAGCTGTGTTCTCCATATTAAGGATCATCTTCATGCCGATAAAGCCGAAGATAAGGCTCTTGGAATCAGAAAAAAGATCTATGAATTAACTGAGTTCCTTACAGATGTACTTAAAGTTGAGAAATTGACTGCAAGCTTCCCTCATAAAGTTGGTGTACACCAAAGTTGCCATGGGCAGCGTGGATTAATGCTTGCGCAAATGAGTGAGCTCGTTGAGGCTCCTTTCTCCAAACCACTACACCTGCTAAATATGGTTGAAGGTCTGGAACTGATTAATCTGAAGCGACCTGATGAGTGCTGTGGTTTTGGTGGTACTTTTTGTGTTGCAGAAGAAGCCGTATCTGTAAAAATGGGTAAGGACAGGGTTGCAGATCATCTTAACGGTGGTGCCGAATATATTACCGCAGCAGACATGTCTTGCCTGATGCATATGGAAGGTATCTTACGCAGACAAAATAGCAATGTTAAAGTAATACACATTGCCGAGATATTAAACGCACAGGAATTTTAAACCTACAACCAGCAATAAGAAAATGAGTACAGGAGCAAAAGATCACGCTCAATTATCCGATATCTTTAATAAAGATGAAGCTCGTGTAGACTGGCATGATGAAACGCTTTGGTTTGTAAGGGCCAAGCGGGATAAGGCTGCAAATAGTCTACCCGAATGGGAAACCTTGCGCGAAACCGCATCACAAATAAAAGACAATGTTCTATCAAACTTGCATGATTATCTTTTGCAGTTTGAGGCTAATGCTGAAAAGAACGGCATAAAAGTTCATTGGGCTGCCAATGGCGAAGAACACAATAAAATAGTACATTCCATTTTAAAGGAGAGTGGCGTAAACCGCATTGTTAAAAGCAAATCAATGCTTACCGAGGAATGTCATCTAAATGATTATCTACAAAAAAACGACATAGAGGTTATAGATACTGACTTAGGAGAACGTATTGTACAATTGGCTGAAGAGCCACCCAGCCACATCGTGCTTCCTTGTATTCATAAGAAAAAGGAAGAAATAGGAGATTTGTTCCACAAGCATCTTGGCACGCCTGAAGGTGCCTCTGATCCGGTATTTTTGACTGCCGCAGCAAGGGATCATTTACGTGAAAAATTCATTACAAGAAAGGCTGCCATCACCGGAGTAAATTTTGCAATAGCTGAAACCGGCGAGTTTGTTGTATGTACAAATGAAGGAAATGCCGATATGGGTGCACATCTTGCTGATGTACATATTGCTTGCATGGGAATTGAGAAGATAGTACCCTTACGTAAGCATCTTTCTGTATTTCTAAGGATACTTACCAGAAGTGCCACCGGACAACCCATTACCACCTACTCCAGTCATTTTAAAAAGCCAAGACCAGGGCAAACTATGCACATCGTTTTGGTAGACAATGGCAGGACTACACAACTTGGCAGAGAAGACTTCCGCAACTCACTGAAGTGTATCCGCTGTGCAGCATGTATGAATACCTGTCCGGTTTATCGCAGAAGCGGCGGACACAGTTATCACACTGCAATTGCCGGGCCTATAGGTTCCATATTAGCTCCAAATCTGGACATGAAAAACTATGCCGATCTTCCATTCGCTTCCACCCTTTGTGGGTCGTGCAGCAATGTGTGTCCGGTAAAAATAAACATCCATGAACAGCTTTATAAATGGCGCCAGGTAATTGTTAAAGAAGGCTACGCAGATCCCAAAAAGGCAATGGCCATGAAAGCAATGGATTTTACATTATCAAATCCGTCAATATATAAATTCGCTGGAAAAGCAGGTCGATGGGTTTTAAAACATGCCCCCTTCACAGTAAACAACAAACTTAATCTTTGGTATAAACACAGAGAAATGCCTGAGTCTCCAAAACAATCATTTGGAGAATGGTATAAACAAAACAATAAAAATGACTAGCAGAGAAGAAATACTGGCTAAAATAAAAACCAATCAACCAGGCGCCAGGCCTTTACCGGCAGACCTTACTACTATGCCAGGTGGAATGGAAAGCATAACGCAATTTAAAACGGTATTAACTACCATAGGTGGAGCAATAGTTGAAGTTGCAAATTTTGAAGAGATCGCACAATACATTCAGCAGGAATTTAAAGATAAAAAAAGACTCATATCTACTCTACCTGAACTTGCTTCGGTAACCGAATCAGGATGGGAGAATAAAGATCCGCATAGCTATGAAGATGTTGATCTGGCAATAATTAAAGCCCATTTTGGTGTTGCCGAAAACGCAGCGCTATGGATTACCGAAGATCTGATGCAACAAAGGGTTGTACCCTTTATTTGTCAGCAATTAGCTGTTGTGGTAAACAAAGCCGACATTGTTGCTACCATGCACGATGCCTATAGTAAAATAGGTGACGCCGAATATGGATTCGGATCTTTTATTGCAGGCCCATCAAAAACTGCAGATATTGAACAATCTTTAGTACTTGGAGCTCATGGGCCTAAAAGTATGACTGTATTTTTATTAGGCTAGGGCTATCCCTAGCCTAATTTAAAATATTCTTTAGCGTTGTAATAACAGATATCGCTGATGATCTGTCCGATCCATTTTTCATCATTAGGTAATATTCCATTCTCCATTTCTGCTCCAAACAGGTTACACAATATTCTTCTGAAGTATTCATGTCGTGAATAAGAAAGGAAGCTTCGTGAATCAGTAAGCATACCTACAAAATTGCTTACCATCCCCATATTAGACAATGCGTTCAATTGCTTTTCCATGCCATCTTTCTGATCCAGAAACCACCAGCCAGAACCGAATTGCATTTTACCTTTCATCCTTCCATCGGCAAAATTACCAGTCATAGCTGCAAAAACCTCATTATCTGCAGGATTAAGATTATAAATAATGGTTTTAGTAAGCTGATCAGTTACACTCAGATTGCCTAAAAATCCCGATAATCTTTCAGCATGTCTAAAGTCGCCTATAGAGTCATACCCCGTATCAGCGCCTAATTTATTGAACATTCCAAGGTTGTTATTTCTAATTGCACCCAAGTGAAACTGTTGCACCCAGTCCTTTTCATGATATAGTTTGCTCAATTCCGTTAAAACATAACCGGCAAAAGCATCAGGATTAGAAAACACAGCACCATCGGTTTTCAAGAAACTGATAAATTCCTTTTTCTCCCCATCAGTTAAGTCATATGTTGCAGGCAAAGTGGCTAATCCATGGTCAGAAACACTGCATTTATGCGCAGCAAAATAATCAATACGCTGTCTTAAAGCCGCCACCAATCCCTCAACATCTGTTATAACAATTCCTGAAACAGCAGAAAGCTGTTTTACATAATCCTTAAATTGAACTGTCTTATCAATCAATAAAGCTTTATCTGGTCTGAATGAAGGTTTTACTTTTACTGAAAAATCACCCTCACCTAATTGTTTATGATATTTAAGATCATCACAAGGATCATCTGTTGTACCAACCATTTCAACTTTAAAATGGTTTAACAATCCTTGTGTAGAAAATTCATCTTTTGTAAGCAACGCATTACAGTCTTCATAAATTCTCTTACCGGAATCAGCATTTAGAAAAGAATTGATACCAAAAGGATTTTTAAGTTCCATATGCGTCCAATGAAACAAGGGGTTTCTAACTGTTGCAGGCACTACCCGTGCCCAGGCCATAAATTTATCCTGATCTGCAGCATTTCCTGTAATCAGCTCTTCGCTAACACCCAATGCACGCATACCTCTCCACTTATAGTGATCACCTTTCAGCCAGATCTCAGTCAGATTAGTAAACTTCTTATTCTCTGCTATTTCCTGTGGTGGCAGGTGATTATGATAATCAATTATAGGCAGGTTTTTCGCATAATCATTAAAAAGTATTTTCGCTTTTTTGCTGCTCAACAAAAAATCTTCAGGTATTACTGCTCCTTCTATCATGTTATTTATCTAAAAACTGGTTTATTATTCCGAACTCTAATCCTCTCAATTCAGCCAGGCCTTTTAATCTGCCGATAGCTGAATAGCCTGGGTTAGTTTTTTTCTTGAGGTCATCAAGCATCTGGTGACCATGATCAGGTCGCATTGGAATGCTAACCTGTCTATTCTGTTGTATCAAAATGATTTGTTTAACAACATTAAACATATCTACATCA
>NZ_CAMLHF010000287.1 GCF_946479715.1 uncultured Pedobacter sp.
TTTAAAATACGTAAATTGGTATATGTCAAAGATTCTTTTAGCATTATTTCTTTTGCTGGGGCTAACTGTTAAAGCTCAGCCAACTCTTAAAGGTGGACTGGAGTCTTTTGTAATGAACAATAAGGTCTATCCACGATATTCGCTGCAAAACTGTATTGATGGAAGCGTTACCATAAGCTTTAAATTGAATAAAGCGGGAGAGGTATATTTCTCTAAGATTCAAAAAGGCATAGGAACAGATCTTGATGACGAGGCACTAAGGCTGATCAGGCTAAGCAGCGGTAAGTGGATAGTTCCTGCTGATCACGATACTACGGTATCTGTTGTGGTACCGATAAACTTTAAGCTGTCTGGAGATGATTGCCAGAATAAAAGTCAGAAAGATATAAAGCAGGCAATAGAAACCTATAAAAGCAATATAGGTATGACAGATGCTGTGCTTAATTTTTACAGGCACAAGGCAACAGGTAAATTTACTGCTGATGAGCAGCGAAGGATTGAAGCGCTAAAAGCAAGCCTTGGCTATGATGAAGAGTATATGAAAATGAGGATAAACGATGGTTTGAAGAAACTGAAACAGAAGGATAGGCAGGGTGCATGTGAGGATTTTATGTTTGTAAAGAACATGGGGTATGATTTGGCGGACGAGCAGATCGCTAAATACTGCAATTAAACAATAACGCTAACGGCCGCAGGTACTATATTAGCTTCAATTCTGCTTACCTTGCCCATATATTCACCATCAACCTGAAAATGCGCTTTATGCTTTGTTTTTATGTTGAGACTAGTGGTTTGAAAGGACTCAATATTCCTTGGGTTTAAAGCCATATTGGTAAATCTTAATTTTAAAATCTCCATCACGGAGTATTCTTTTACCAGAATTACTTCAAAGAAATCATCGTCCAGTTTGCCTTCAGGGTTAATTTTAACACCTGTTCCATACATGGTGGCATTTGCTATAACTACCATAGCTGCTTCTGAACGGATAGTTTTGTCTTTTACCTTAATGAGCACCTCCATTTTATGATGACTCCATAGCGCTTTCCATGCGGCTTTAGTGTATCCCCACATTCCGCGCTGCGGCAGGTCATTAAATTTTTTAACGAGATAGGCATTAAAACCGATATCGGCAAGGTGAATGCATAGCTCACCGTTTACAGTTATGACATGTATTTTTTTTTGCTTTCCGTTTACCGTCACATCCAATGATTCTTTAACGGTTGTGGGAATGCCTAATTCTTTGGCCATGCCATTTGCCGATCCCGCAGGTATAATACCCATAGGTGTATCCGTTTGGAGTAAACACTCCGCAATCAGTTTCACCGTTCCATCGCCGCCTACAGCTATCACACGGTCTGCATTTGAACCGGATATTATTTCCTTAAGTTTTTCGAAAGAACAGTTTAATGGCAGCTCATAAATCTCGGCAGTATGCGCTAGCGGTTCAAAATATGCACTTATGGCATCGCCAAAATTGATCTCACCATTTCCAGATCCCGGATTTACGATAAACAGCAATTTCAATTGGACAGATTTTTCTCCCATTACATTTTCTTTAATATCACAAACAACTTTAGTATTACTCTGTTTTAATTATTAATGAATAAATCTGTAAGTGTTAAGGTATACCATGGATACGGACACACGCATAACCTTGTGGTATACGGTCATGTATTTAAATTTAGGGCCAAAACAATGCAGGGTTTTAGCAATAATTTATTCGTTAACATTATCCATTTGTTAAAGTTGTTTGTACTAAAGCCATACCCTCATGTACAAGTAAGGCTAACTTTTAATGGTCAGGAAGTATACCGCAAAACTGAATACGATGGGTTTTTTAAATTTGAGTGGTCGGCCAATGAAAACGTGGATGCGGGATGGCATGGGGTAAAGATTGAAGCTTTAGATAAGGATGGAAAGATATTAGCCATAGGACTAGGTCAGGTTTTTGTGCCACACATTACTCAGTTTGCCTTTATTTCTGATATTGATGACACGGTAATGGTGTCTCATTCGGCAACTATCAGGCGAAGGCTTAGAGAGCTTTTTATTAAAAACCCAAGAACACGAAAAACGTTTAAAGGTACATACACCCATTACAGTGCCCTGGTAATTTCGCATACCACGGCAGATCAGCCTAATCCCTTTTTCTATGTATCTAGCAGTGAGTGGAATTTATATGATTATCTGGTAGAGATTTTTAGCTATAATAAGTTGCCGGATGGCGCCTTTTTATTGAATCAGATTAAGCAGTGGAAGGATCTTATTAAAACGGGTAAAACCGGTCACGAAGGGAAATTGATGAGAGTGATGAGGATTTTGGATGCTTTTCCAAATCAAAAGTTTGTCTTTTTTGGAGACAATACACAGAAGGATCCGGAAATATATACTGCTATTGCAGAGAAATACCCTAAAAATATTGCAGCGGTTTACATCAGAAATATCCGTAAGGATATGGAAGAACCAACCAAAGCGTTATTGAAAAGGATAGAGGCACAAAATATCCGTACCTGTTTGTTTGAAAACAGTGTGGATGCAATTGAACATTCTAAAAAGATAGGGCTGATTGCAGATTAGCTTATCGATTTTCCAAATGGAGAAAAGGCAAGATTCATTAATTTAAAATGTTGTCGGCCAAATGGAATACCTATAATGGTAATGCAAAACAAGATACCAAAGAAAAGATGTGTAAGGGCAATCCAGAAGCCCCCAAATATCAACCAGATGATATTCATTACGGTTGATAAGCAGCCCGTATTGGAAGAGGTATCGGTAATTTTAACACCAAAAGGGGCAAGACCAACAAAGGCAAATTTGAAGCATTGTAATCCGAATGGGATTCCCACAATGGTAAGACATAAGATAAGACCACCGATTATATATTCGAAAAAAATAAATATTCCACCAAAAATGATCCAGATGATATTGCCTATAAAGTTCATGTTACGCTTTTTATTAGGATGAAATATAGCAAGATTAGTTACATTAAACCTAATGTTTTATTATTGTAAATGGTTTTTAGACTACCAGAAGACGAGATTGTTTTTCCGAACCCGGCTCTAGCAGATCCCGATGGATTGCTTGCTGTAGGTGGAGATTTGAGTATTGAAAGATTGCTTTTGGCTTATCGTAATGGAATTTTTCCGTGGTTTAGTGATGATGATCCAATTTGTTGGTATTCTCCACATGAACGCTGTGTAATATATCCGGCAGAAGTGAAGGTGAGTAAAAGCATGGCTAAAGTCCTTAAATCAGGAGCATTTGTTGTAACCTTTAACAAAGCATTTCGGGAAGTTATAGTTAACTGTGCAAAAGTTGGAAGAAAAGATCAGCCAGGCACTTGGATTACTCAGGAAATGCAGGATGCCTACATTAGTTTGCATGAAAAGGGTTATGCTAAAAGTGTAGAAGTATGGAAAGATAATGTATTGGTAGGAGGGTTGTATGGCGTGGAAGTGGGTGATGTTTTTTGCGGTGAAAGTATGTTTAGTTTGGTAAGTAATGCATCAAAAACGGCACTGATATGGCTGTGTAAAACCGATAGATTTAAGCTAATAGACTGCCAGCTGCCCAACGATCATCTGATGAGTTTAGGGGCAGAAATGATTTCGCGCAAGCAGTATAATGAATTCCTGAACGATTAATTCAGGATCTCTTTGATGTCTTCCTTACTTAAAGATTTGAAGAAACTTTCTTCTGTGGTAATCAATGAGCTCGCTAATCGTTTTTTACGGTTTTGTAGTGCTAATATCTTTTCTTCTACGGTATCTTTTGCAATGAATTTATAGATAAACACTTTCTTCTCTTGGCCTATTCTGTGTGTACGATCTATTGCCTGTTGCTCTACCGCGGGGTTCCACCATGGATCAAGAATAAACACATAATCTGCCTGGGTTAAGTTTAAACCTACACCACCCGCCTTAATAGAAATTAAGAATACCTTTAATTCAGTATTTTTCTGGAACTCAGCAACGATTTCTCCGCGGTTTTTAGTTGATCCATCAAGATAAGAAAAGGAGATGCTTTCTTTTTCGAAATAGGCCCTGAAGATATTCAGGTGCTTTACAAACTGCGAAAAGATAAGAACCTTGTGCCCGCCTTTAAGTACATTATCGAGGGTATGGATTACATTTTCGAATTTACCTGAATCAGAAGCGTAGGTGTCGTCTATCATAACCGGATGGTTTGCCAGTTGACGTAGTGCCGTTAGACCCTGTAAGAGTTGTACTTGTTTTTTTGCATAAGTACCGTCATCCATACTGCTTAGCAGATCGTTACGATACGCAGATTTTGTTTTCTCATAATAAGCAGCCTGATCCTCACTCATATCGCAATAAAATACCTGTTCCGTTTTGGAAGGGAGTTCTGCTGCTACCTGTTCTTTTGTACGGCGTAAAACAAAGGGCTTTATAATGGCTTGCAGCTTACGGGCCTTTTCTTCATCCTTCCTTTTCTCTATAGCCTGAACATATTCTTCGTTAAAGAAAGATTGCGTACCCAGGAGGCCAGGGTTTAAAAATGTAAGTTGGGTCCAAAGGTCGCTTACAGAGTTTTCGACAGGAGTACCACTCAGGATTAGCCTGTATTTAGATTTTAATGCCTTAACGGCCTTAAATGATTTTGACGAAGGGTTTTTTATATTCTGGCTTTCATCTAGTATGATGTAGCTGAAGTAGAAGTTTTTCAGAATATCTATATCAACCCTGGTAATCCCATAAGTTGTAATAACGATATCATACTTCGCAAATATACTTACGTCTTTGTCTCTTGTGGTTCCGGTATGTGAATGTATTTTGAGCTTAGGCGTAAACTTTTTGGCTTCATTTAGCCAGTTGTAAATTAGGGAGGTTGGCATAACAATTAAGGAAGTGCCATGAGTTGAATTTTGCTCATTTTCTTCTTTAAGCTTTTGCAGCATTGCCAGTGTTTGGATGGTTTTACCCAAACCCATACCATCTGCTAAACACCCACCGAAATTATATTCACGCAGGAAACTAAACCAATTGT
>NZ_CAMLHF010000288.1 GCF_946479715.1 uncultured Pedobacter sp.
TCTAATGTCGCCAAGTTTAATGTTAGAGGTGTCCGAAATCCTTAGGTTTGTGATATAGTCGGCCATTTTAGGAAATGTTACCAACAGCTTGTAATCGCCTTTGGTAATGTTTCTAAATTCAAACTTCCCTTCTGCATTTGTTCGGGTAGTTTTTACCATTATAGAGTCAGCGGATCTTAGCAATAAAACTGAACTGTGTTCCAGATTCCTTTTTCCCAAAGTATCTACAACCCTACCGGTAATGCTTGCTTTTTGCGCAGTTACGGTAAGAAACGATAGTGTAAGGAAAATAAAAATGGATAACCTCTTCAGCATAAATTACCGTATAACATTTATTAAGAAAGCTAAAATAATGTTTTTTGACAACTTAAGGTTTTTATGCGTGGGGACAAAAAAAAGGCCCGAAATATTTCGGGCACTTTCTTTAAAGTATATTTGGTTAGAATATTCTAGGTTGTTTATTTATAAGTTATTACGTAGTTCTTTTTGTTTCGTTATATAAACATAGTGTTAAATTTGAAATTATCATAATATTTTTTTTAATTATTTTCAACAATTTTAATGGAATGCTCAAAAACGCATCAAATAAGCATTTATTGTGTTGATATGGGTTTTTATTAAAATATAAGATTTTACTTAGTGCAGCAGGTATAGTAAGTTTTAACCTTACCTTCTTTATCAGACCAGGCTACATAATTTTTACTCTCTTTTCCCAGTCGATAGATGAATCCGTTCAATCTGTTTTTTTTGAGCTCGTCGAAAAATGCTTTATCGGGTACGTTTGCATCAGGTACGTCTGCTTCATCAACAGCAGGCTCCATAAAGTTCTCGTCATCAAAGAAACGGTTAACTTCTTCCTGTAGAAATTTGATCTGGTTTTTCTTTTTGGAAAGATCTATGGTAGCAATATAATTCTTAAACAGATCGGTAGCTTTAATGTCTACATCGTAAATCTGTTTACCATCAAAAGAGGTGATGGAGAATGCGAGGTGCATGTTGTCGGGCTTGTCGCCCAGTATTTGTACTTTAAAGGTATCAGCCTTTAAAGAATCACTAAATGGCTTTGTTACAATCTTTACAAGATCTTTTCCAGCGGCATCGTCTTTGTCAGCACTGTTACATGCAACTAAAAAAATGGTGCAGAGAAAAAAGCAGGTTATTAATTGTTTCATACGCCATCGTTTATTTTAATCAGATCCTCAGGGGTATCAATTGCAATAGTTTCAATCTCGGTTACCTTGGTTTTGATCTTATACCCATTTTCTATCCATCTTAATTGTTCTAAACTTTCTGCAATTTCTAAATAGGACAATGAGAGTTTCGTAATTTCTAATAGAATAGGATAGGTATAGCCATAAATCCCGATATGTTTATAAAACTGATGCGCTTTTGACCAATTCTCCTTTTCCTGATTTCTGATGTATGGAATTGTTTGCCGGCTAAAATAGATAGCTTCTCCTTTGGAATTGATAACAACTTTAGGAATATTAACATTGAAAAGCTCAGTTTCTGTATGTATTTCCTTAATTAAAGTGGCTAACTGAACATCCTTTTCGTTAAAGCACGAGGCTAAAAGATCAATCTGCTCGGGGTCTATATAAGGTTCATCACCTTGTATGTTTATGATAGCGTCGTAACCAGAAACAGATGTTGCTACTTCCGCACAGCGATCTGTGCCACTTAAATGATTGCTTCCTGTAAGGATGAATTTACCTCCAAACCTTTTAACCTCTGCGGCAATACGTTCATCGTCGGTTGCCACAATTACATCGGATAAGCTTTTGGCTTTACTGGCTTGCTCATAAACCCTTTGGATCATGCTTTTACCTTTAATTTGAACTAAAGGTTTACCCGGAAAGCGGGTTGAGGCATATCTTGCAGGTATGATTCCAAGAATCTTCATTTAAAATAATCCGTTTATTTCGGCTTCAATGGCTTGTATTATGGTTCCCAGATCTTCAGGGTTATTCGTAAAGTCTAATTTATCCTTATCAAGAATAAGCAGGTTACCTAGTTTATAATCTTTAATCCAGGCCTCATACTTTTCATTTAATTTAGATAAGTAGTCGATACGGATGCTGGCCTCATATTCTCTGCCTCTTCGTTGGATATTGTTTACAAGCGTAGGTACAGAAGCACGAAGGTAAACAAGTAAGTCAGGAGGTTTAATAAATGAGGTAACGTTAGCAAATATTGCTTTATAGTTTTGATGATCTCTTGTAGTCATCAAGCCCATATCATGTAAGTTATCAGCAAATATATGGGCATCCTCATATATGGTCCTATCCTGTATTACGTTTCTGTTGAAGTTTTGTATATCTACGATTTGTTGGAAACGGCTGTTAAGAAAGTAAATTTGAAGATTGAAGCTCCATCTTTTCATGTCGCTGTAAAAATCTTCGAGGTATGGGTTATTGTCAACAGCTTCGTATAAAGCTTCCCATCCATAATTCTTAGCAAGTAAACCCGTCAGCGTGGTTTTTCCTGCTCCTATATTTCCTACTATCGCTATGTGCATAAACTTTTATTGAAGATCAGTAAGGTAGTTATTTTACCCAATAAGTTAAAATGATTTGAAACCAATTAATTGTCTAACTTCTCTTATTGTTTTTTGTGCGCTTTCTCTGGCTTTTAAAGCGCCATGTATAGCTACCTGACGTAAATATGAGCTGTCTTTAGAGAGATCTTCAATGCGCTCACGAATTGGCGTGTTAAAAACGATCATGTCTTCGGCCAGTTGTTTTTTGAAATCGCCATACCGAATACCCATATTCTTGTATAAATCATCAAAATGTTTCAGTGTATCAGCAGGTGAAACAATTTTCATTAAATCGAATAGATTCTGGATTGCTTCCGGTTTTTTTTGGTTCTCTTCTGAGGGACCACTATCTGTTACTGCACGCGATACTTTTTTACGGATAATTTCAGGACTGTCTGATAGATAGATGCAGCTGCCTTCTCCGTTTGATTTGCTCATTTTTCCATTTCCATCTAAACCAGGTACCTTAACCAGGTTTTTTGAATAATTAAAGGCAAATGCTTCAGGGAAATATTCTGAATTATACAGTCTGTTAAATCGATTGCCAAAAGTACGTGTAAATTCCAAGTGTTGTTCCTGGTCTTTTCCAACTGGAACCTTTGTCGCTTTATGAATCAAAATATCGGCAGCCATTAAGGTTGGGTAGGTTAGCAGACCTGCATTTACGTTATCTGGCTGAGACCTTACTTTGTCTTTAAATGAAGTGCTTCTTTCCAGCTCACCCATATATGCATTCATGTTAAGATATAAATACAGTTCGGCAACCTCGGGAACATCAGACTGAATATAGATTGTTGTTTCTTCAGGGTCTATTCCGCATGCAAGATATTCCACTAGTACATGTCTAACGTAACCATGTAAATCCTGAGGAGTAGGATGAGTTGTTAAAGAATGAAGATCAGCAATGAAAAAAAAACAGTTATAATCGTACTGCATTTTTACAAAGTTGGTAACTGCACCAAAATAATTTCCTAAGTGTAATTTTCCTGTCGGACGTATGCCACTAACTACCGTTTCTTTCATAGGGCCGAAATTAATAAAAAACCACAACTCGATCTGCTTATAATTTCTTTTTTTATTCTTATTTGTTCAATTGGTTAATTAATTTCTCAACTCTAACACTTTAATGGTTTGAATTCTAAAAATTTGTATGTTTGAATTCAATGGTTAAACTTCTAAGGCATCTGCACCGCATTTATTCTTTAATTGTTCTTTTGGTTTTCTCGGCCTTATTTTACCCGTTTTATTACCTTGCTTCGAGAAACCCAAGGTATTACGATCTGATGAACAAACTGCGTAAATGGAATAGCTTCATTTGTAGTTTTTTTATTGGCTTGGCTTATCGTATTAAATTTGAAGAGGAGCTCAAGGCTGATCAGACGTATATCTATTGTGCCAATCATACTTCTAATTTTGATATCATGATACTTTGTGTAATTGCAAAGGGGCGCTTTCATTTTATGGGTAAAGAAGAACTGCTGGCTAATCCTGTTTTAAAGTTGTTTTTTAATACTATTGATGTTCCGGTAAAACGTGAGAGTAAGATTTCGGCGTTTAGAGCGTTTAAAAAAGCAGGTGATAATCTGGAAAAGGGGATGAGCCTGATTATTTTTCCGGAAGGAAGGATAGAAGATCAATATCCTCCAAAAACAATCCCTTTTAAAAATGGGCCTTTCAGGCTGGCAATTGAAAAAAATATACCCATTGTTCCTGTCAGTATGATTAATATTTGGAAAAGAATGTGGGATGATGGTTCAAAATATGGAACAAGTCCGGGAATTTGCGATATTTACATCCACAAACCGATTGGGACTCAGGATTTGGCTGTCGACGACTCAGATCTATTGAAGGACCGGGTTTTTGATTTAATAAACAGTAAACTTGCTCATAAATGATTATAGATAAGCAAACCATAAATAAAGTTGCTGATTTAGCCAGAATAGCTATTGAAGATAAAGAAGTTGATACATTGATTGCCGACATGAATAAGATACTTACTTTTATGGAGAAGTTGAATGAGTTGGATACTACCGGTGTAAAGCCACTGGTTTATATGAACCAGGAAGAAAACATCTGGAGAGAAGATGTAGTGAAGCAGGAAATTACAGTACAAGATGGGTTAAAGAATGCAGCTAAGCACAACGAAAGCTTCTTCTTTGTTCCTAAGATCATAGAAAAATAAGCTGAAGTGTAACATTGGAGTATTAAAGATCGTCTAAAAAGAAAAAAGTGATGGAAAAAGCATTAATACAAATTACAGAGATAGGCCGTAAATACGTTATTGGTTCAGAAGTTATTCATGCTTTAAAATCCGTTACTCTTGACATCCATAAAGGCGAGTTCGTCGCTTTAATGGGGCCATCAGGTTCTGGTAAATCGACCTTAATGAACATTCTTGGTTGTTTAGATACACCTAGTAAGGGTACATACATTCTTAATGGAATTAATGTGAGTCAT
>NZ_CAMLHF010000289.1 GCF_946479715.1 uncultured Pedobacter sp.
ATGCAATGGTTGGTCAGGAGAATTTTTAAAAGAGAAACACAGCGTCCATCCTCTGTGTAGGTATGACAAATTCCAGAAGCATGGCTATCACCAAGTCCTTTATTGTCGTTTTTTCTAGTTCCCCCACTTGAAGAGCAAGACACATCGTATTTTGCTGCATCAGCCAGGATATTCAGTTTTTCTCTAATCCGTTCAGACATCTTTCTAAGTTTTACTAACAAAAGTAGCAATATTTACTAATAACATTAGTTAAACCGATAAGGTTTGAGATATTTTGTTTAAATCATCCCGATTTTGTTCTGGTGTATTTAAATTATGTATATAATTGAGGAGTATGATTACTTTACCTTCAACATATAGCCGAGGCCATAAACATTCTCAATAGAGATCTCTTTGGATGCTTTAAATAACCTTCTGAGCCTGGAGATGAAAACTTCAAGGCTTTTCCCGTTAAAATAATCATCATTTCCCCATAGCGCCATCAAAATATCCTTTTTCTTTACCAGCTGGTTGAGATTACCAACAAGATAGTCCAATAATTCTGATTCTCTTAAAGTGAGCGATACCTCGCTATTATCGGGAAGTAAAACATACAATTGCTTTTTATTGTATTTGATGTCGGCAATATGGATGAACTCCGCCTGGTCACCAGATCTGTCAAGCGAACTGTTCGATAATTTATCGATAATATTCCCAATTCTCAATACCAGCTCTTCGATTTCGAAAGGTTTGGCAATATAGTCGATTGCACCTATCTTGAGCCCTCTGAGTCGGTTGTCTTTCTCATTATGGGCTGTTAGAAAGAAAAAAGCCTGGTTTTTGTTGATTTTCATGATCTCAGTAGCTAAATCAAATCCGTTTAGATCTGGCAACTGGACGTCAATGATAATCAGTTTATTGGTCAATTGGTTAGCTGCATAATAAGTTAGTGCCTCATTAGCAGTTTTAAACCATTGCACACTAAAGCCCCTTAATTTAAGGTATTCAGAAACAACATTTCCTAAATCTATTTCATCTTCTATTATAACAATATCATAAATCATATATAGATCATAAATTCTGTACCCTTATCTACTTTTGTTTTCATGTCCATTCGCCAACCATGAATATCCAGACATTCCTTCACGTAATATAATCCAAGCCCAAGCCCGGGAATGGTACTGTCATGGTTTGACCGGAAGAACTTATCGAATATTTTTTCTTTAGCATCATCTTCAATTCCTGTTCCATTGTCGGCCACATGGAGCACATAATTTCCCTGCTGTTCATCAATAAATACTTCAACATGCTTAAGAGTACTATGGTTATATTTAAAAGCATTATCCAACATATTATTAAGCATAGTTGTGAAAACAAAAGAATCAATCTTAACCAGAATTTCAGAGATATATGGATCAAATGTAATGCTATCTGACGGGCTAAGCTTTACCTTATAATCATTTATCAGTACCATAACAGAATAGTTCAAATCCGTTTCTACCAGATTTACCTTCTTTTTGATCACTGAGAGTTCCAACATCTGATTGATATGCGACTCCAGCCGGCGGGCTTGCCGCTCCACAATGTGGACAAGTGCTTTTACACGGGTTCTGTCGTTCAGCACGCCCTCATCGTCGAGGCTTTTACTTGCTACCAGGATTGTAGTAATCGGTGTATTGAATTCATGCTTAATGCTATTCAGAAAATCAGACTTTATTTCGGCCTCTTTTTTCTGCCTCATCCAATTGATGTATGTATAATAATTAATGCCAACAGTAATGAGAATACATATGGCTACCAATGAAAATGTAGGAAGCATCTGATAGGCCACCCGTAACATGCGATAAGGATGATCAGCAAAAAGGCTAAATGTAACCCGGTAATCGTATTTCAGCTTGTCACTTACAGAAAGATTGGTTACCCTGTTTTGGGGAGTTGGATTGGCAAGATCACCATCAATAATAGCCCCAAAGGCATCTGCATTTTTACTGTCAAAGATGAAAATGTCTCCTATACGGTTGTCAAAGTTTATTTCGATAGATTGAAACGTTAGTAAATAACGCATATTGGTATCCAGAGCATTCCGCACAACTATCGACTTAAAAACGCTGTCCATATTGCTTTTCATCCGTAAAACATTGAAAAGTGTATCACTAACGCGCATGGCCAATTGATCAAAAGTTTTCTTGTCTTTAAGATAAGCCTCACGTAGGTTGGGCATATTCCTGCTCAAAATAGAATCAATGATTTTTCCACCACCCGGATACACTTTGTCGGCAGGTATGCTCCTCCCGTATTCGTCATTAAGCAGCGTTTTTTCCTTTAGGTTGAAGTCTCTGTCGCGTAAAGTGTATGTGTTGTAAATTAGCCTTGCCTGCACAACGATCAGGATCAAAAAGCTGACTAACACTATGCTCTTATATAGGCGACTTGTCATTTTTCAATAATTCAATTTGCTTTAAAAGTAGGGTAAGTTTTTTTATTTTTCTTGCTGTTAAGCTTTTGTTAGGCTTCTGTTAGGTTTCCGTTCGACAAGTTTATTCTTTATTCACTATAAATTTGTACTAACCAATTTCAAAACAGAAAAAATGACCATTAAAAGAATTTTAGTTTTACTGCTACTGATTTCAGGACTCTCTCCTTTAAAATCAGTACATGCACAGCAAAAAGCACCCAATAAATCACTCCCTGCACTTCAACAGGATTTCGTAGACCTTGGGTTTGGCATGTTCATCCACTATGGGATGCCTACATTTATGAACCAGGATTGGTCGGATCCTGATGCTTCACTTTCCCTGTTCAAATCGCCTAAATTTGATGCAGATCAGTGGGCTAAAGCCGCAAAATCGGCAAATATGACCTATGGCTGCTTAACTACCAAACACCATAGTGGTTTTCCTATCTGGAACACCAAAACAACGCCTTACAATGTAATGCATACGCCATTTGGACGGGATGTGGTGAAGGAATATGCCAATGCTTTCCGTAAAAATGGTTTAAAAGTAATGCTTTACTATTCCATTCTGGATACCCACCATGGCATCCGTCCTAATCAGATCACTCCTGAACACATTCAAATGATCAAAGATCAGATTACGGAACTGCTCACCAACTACGGTGAAATAACAGCCCTGGTTATTGACGGATGGGATGCGCCGTGGTCAAGAATCTCCTATGATGATGTGCCATTTGAGGACATCTATTACCTGATCAAATCGCTACAGCCAAATTGTTTGGTAATGGATCTAAACGCCGCCAAATATCCTGCAGAAGCACTTTTTTATACCGACATCAAATCGTATGAGCAAGGCGCAGGACAATTCATCTCTAAAGAACACAATAAGCTGCCGGCTTTGGCATGCCTTCCATTGCAGGAAAACTGGTTTTGGAAAAGGTCTTTCCCGGGTACACCTGTTAAAAATGTAGACGAACTTGTAAATAAATTTATAGTGCCGTATAACAATGCTTACTGTAACTTTATACTTAATGTAGCCCCAAATGCAGATGGTTTGATTGATGAAAATGCAGTACAGGCTTTAAAAGAAATAGGCAAACTTTATAAAAAACCTGAAAAGCTTCCGCAGGTGCCGGAACATGCTGCACCGATCATATCCAGTAACCTGGCGAAACACGTGAAGAGCAATAGTAGCTGGAGCGATGACATGAACATTATGGACTTTGCCAATGATGATAATTTCGGGAGTGCCTGGGTTTCAAATTCTGAAGTAAAATCGCCATGGTACGAGCTGAATTTTGAAAAGGCCAAACCTGTAAATATGCTTGTGATTACTCAGGGAAGGAATACAAAAAGTGCGTATACCATACAATACTTTGCAAATGGAAAATGGCAGCCACTTAAAACCGAAAAAGGCGACCAAAACAGCAAAATTCAGATTTTCCGCTTTGACAGAGTTTGGGCAGAGAAAATAAAATTAGCTATCCAGTCTCCTGATGGCCCACCATCCATTGCCGAAGTTGGTGTTTACAATGAAAGAAGATAGGATAGCCCTTTTGGATTAATTGCTCACATCATCATTGCTGATGCCGCGCTTATTTTTTTTGATGGATTCTTTCATCTTTCCAAACTTATAGCTTAAACTTCCGCCCACTGTGCGGAAGTTTTGCTGGCTATTATTGACCTGGTTAAAATTCGGGCCAAACCTATTGGTCACGTTAACGCGGTAGCGGTTGAACGGATTATTGGCAAAAGCTGAAAAACTGAGTTTATCTTTAAGAATATCTTTACTGACGTTAAAGGTTGTGCTTACATAGGTATTTGATTGTTGCTGGATGGTGAGTTCTCCACCATTAAGGTAAACGCTACCACTGTATCGCCAGCCATTATCCAGGCGCAGGCCTGTAGTTAAGTTAAACCTGTACATAAAACCCTGGTTTCGGATCGGTTTTCCGTCGCTGACACCATCGGCCCATCCATGCATCAGGTTACCATTTAAACTGAGGTTCCAGGCCTTGCTCAATGGATAATTGAAATTGATGTTCCCTCCAAGCGCTTTTGCGCCACCGGTATTTTCATATCGGGTACGTGTGATGTTTGTTTCCGAATTGTATTCAGATACCTGAAAAATCAGGCCTCTGATCCAATTGTACATCAGGTTGACGTTTAAGGAACCTTTTTTATTCCAGTCGAAACCGAAACGGATCGTATTGCCCTTGGTTGGGCGCAGATCGGGATTTCCTGTATTTTCGAAGGTCGGATTGGTACGATCAACAAAAGGATTCAGCTGGTTAATACCCGGTCGCTGGATCCGCTGGTTCCATCCGAAACTTATTCCGGTTGTTTTAAACCGTTTACTGAAGGAAACCGAGGGCACAAAACTAAAATAATTCTGTTTAACCTGCGATTCTGTGGTCACAAAGTCTGCATCTACCCTTGTGTGTTCCATACGAATGCCGGCTTTAAATGACCAGTTATTTTTCAGGTTATACTGGTAGGTATTGTAAGCGGCCAGAATGGTTTGGGTATTATTAAATGTATTGGTTTTTGATGGATCGATAA
>NZ_CAMLHF010000290.1 GCF_946479715.1 uncultured Pedobacter sp.
TCTGTTTCCATAATTCCATCAATTTTACGTTCAATTAATGGGGTAATGGCTTCCGGCGTAACATCTCTAAGAGAAAGCCCGGTACCTCCTGTGAAAATCAGGAGCTGATGTTCAGCTCCGCAGAGTTCAATAGCCTTTTCTTTGATATTTTTAACTTCATCCGGCAGGATTTCATATTTGAGCGTTTCGATGCCAAGCTGCTCCAGTAATCCAATAATGGTTTTCCCTGACGCATCCTGAGCCTTACCTGCAAATATAGAATCAGAGCAGACTACTACAGCTGCCTTAATATCGGGAAACTGTAAATTCTTGAGGTCAGATTTACCACCGGATTTTTTTAGCAGCCTGATGTTTTGAATTTCTACACCCTTATCGATAGGTTTGAGCATATCATACATGGTGAGGGCGGTAATGGAGGCACCATGCATGGCTTCAACTTCTACACCTGTTTTGTAAATAGTATGCACTTCAACAGTAATATGGATGTTTAGTCCATCGATTCCGTACGTAATAGAGGTGTATTCTATTGGCAGCGGATGACAATCGGGTATCAGGTCGCTCGTTTTTTTTACACCCAAAAGTCCGGCTGCACGGGCAAATTCGAAAACATCGCCTTTGGGTATTTTTCTTTGTTCAACAGCTGCAATGGTTTCTGGTTTAGAGACTTTTACTGTAGCAGTTGCAATAGCTATTCTTAGTGTGCTTGATTTTTTTGTAATGTTTACCATATTAGCTATTCTCTTTCCATTGATGTGTATCGTCTTCAAATATTTCTTTGCCCCAAATTGGCAGTTCTGCTTTTAATCTTTCCACGATTTCTGCACAGGCATCTATTGCCGGTTTGCGGCGTGTAGATGAGGTAAATACAAAAAGACAGATCTCACCCGCTTTTATTGTGCCCAGGCTGTGGTAAACATGCATGCAATGAAGTGGGTATTTTTGAAAAATATCTTCCCTGATCTGATGCATTTTTTCTAGTGCAAGCTCCTGATAAGCTGTATACTCAATTGCTGCCACAAGCTTTCCTTCAATTTCATCTTTCCGCACCTGTCCCATAAATATGCTATGGCCGCCAATAGTTGTTTTAACGCTGTGTTTGGAAATGCTCTCAGCTATGAACGCAGGTTCGATCCTTCCGTTAATGAATATGTTTTTTACTTTTCTTTCCACTTCTATGGTATTATCCTCCTGAAAAAGGTGGCATGATGCCTACTGTATCTTGATTTGAAATCGCCGTATTCTCCTGAACAATATCTTTATTCAGGGAAAGCTTATATTTCATATTGCTAAGCAATGGAAATGATGTTTCCAGATAAGCTTTTAACTCATCGGTATTGCGGATGTCAGAGATCTCGATCTTCTGATGTGCTATAAATTCGGATATTTTTCCAAAACTGATGATCTGAATTTCCATAATGCTAATTTACCCTTAAAATGCTGATTTTGCTAATAAATTGCAAGATAACCACCTAGCTATGGTCTTAGTTAGGTAATTGCATAATGGTTACAACATCTCCCTGTTTGAAATCCTGCTGTTCTTCTGGTAGGCATATCAGGCAGTTAGCCAGTGCAAAAGAGCTTAGCCTAAACGATTCCTGAGCATTTAGTGGTGTTGCCTTGCCATTTTCGTAACTTCCCTTAAGGAAATGAGTAAGGCCAGTCGGTTTTTGATAGTCATGTGTCAGTTCGGCCTTTATTTCTTTTACACTGTTCTCTTTGTGCGAAATTGCTTTCAGTGCCGGCAATACATAATTGTAATAGCAGTTAAGAACGGAAGATGGGTTTCCCGGTAAACCAAATATCAGTTTTTGATTTTTTTTTCCAAAAAATAAGGGTTTACCTGGCTTCTGTTTTACTTTATGGAAGATCTGCTCAATCCCGCATTTCTTTGAGGCTTCCAGTACAAAGTCGTAATCTCCTACGCTCACACCACCTGTAAGCAAGACAACATCATGTTCCTGCAGGGCTAACCTAAGCACATCTGTTAGTATGTCCAGATTGTCATCAGCCTCTGTTACTTCGATCTCAGTGATTCCTTCATTTTTTATTGCAGCAGTTAAAGAATAGGAGTTAGATTCATACACCTGACCAAAACTAAGTTCCCCGCCAGGCTGCTGAAGTTCTTTACCTGTTAAAATGATGGCTACCTTTGGCATCGGAAAAACCTCCACATCCTGAATGCCAATTCCAGCCAGAAATCCTACAGCAGCAGGGCCTAGAAGGGTTCCTTTTTGCATGGCAAGGGCTCCGGCTTTAATCTCCGATCCTATTTGACGAACATTTGCTCCGGGCAACAGCTTTGGATCCTGAAGCGTGATCTTATTTCCTTGTCTGCTGATTTTTTCCTGCATCACCACTGTGTCCGCGCCTTCAGGCAGGGGGGCTCCGGTAAAAATCCTGGTGGTTTGATTGGGGTTAATAGACAGCAATTGGCTGGTACCAGCAGCCATTTCTCCAATCATATCTAATTCTGATGAGGAATCCTGATAAACCAAAGCATATCCATCCATAGATGATTGTTTGAAAGCCGGAATATCATAGCGCGCATAGATGTCTGCAGCTAAAATGTGTCCTGAAGCCTTTTTTAGACTTAATTTTAGGGCTTGCAACGGTTGAGTATGATCTGAAATCAGTTGTTTTGCCTCGTTAACACTTATCATTTTAAATTATCCTCCTATGGTAATCATACTTCTGTTCTTGATGGAATCCGCATCCAGTTTTTCGAAATGCTCAATAAGCTGTCCGCCAAGTTCTTTTTTCTTACTCCAAATAGAAGATTGGATCAATGGAAGAATGTCTTGATTGTTTCTTAAAGGACCCAGTAGGTCTGTCTCTCCATCAGAGAAGAGGCAATTTTTGAGCTTTCCATCAGCAGTCAACCGCATCCTGTTACAAGTACTGCAAAATGGTGCCGTCATGGTGCTTATAACGGCAAAAGAACCTTCATATCCTGGAATCATAAAGCTCTTTGCCGTATCATGTGGTGCGGCTTTAACCGGAAGTATGGTAAAGTCTTTAGCTATGGTAGCCAGTATTTCATCAAGGGAGAACATTTTATTGCTGGTCCATTTGTTTCCGCTGAATGGCATAAATTCAATGAACCTGATTTGGATGGGATTGTGCTTTGTCCAATCTATAAAATCTTTAATTTCATTATCATTGAGCCCTTTCATCACTACCATATTTATTTTAACAGTAATTTTGTGATGTAAAAGCAGTTCTATATTGCTGCGTACCTGATGGAACAGGTCTCTACGTGTAATGAATAAGAATTTTTCTGGCTGAAGGGTATCTAGACTAATGTTAACCGTTTTAATACCGCCTGCAATTAGTGCAGGGAGCATTTCTGCAATACGCGTTCCATTAGTAGTGATCACCAATTCCACCGGAAGTTTACCTAAAGCAGTTATGATCGCGGCCGCATCTTTACGCACCAAAGGCTCTCCACCGGTTAACCGGATTTTTTTAACACCCTGCTCTACAAATATTTTTGCAAGCTGCACAATTTCTTCTGTTTGCATTAGTCTTGAAGCCGGGGTAAAGTCATATTCTTCCTCTGGCATACAATAGAAGCAGCGGAAATTGCAGTTATCAGTAAGTGATATCCGCAGGTAATCGTGCACTCGTCCAAAAGAATCTGTTATCATTGGTGTTTAATTAAATTATTGTAATCCGTTTCTGTATCTATATCTATATGTCCTAACTCAAAGGGGATAGTTTCTGTATCCTCCATGTTTAATTGTACAATGCTTTTTGCCCCTGTATTGCCGGTAAGAGATAAAAGCTTTTCAAAGTATTTTTTACTGAATAGGACAGGAGTACCTACCGTTTCAGCATAACTACTGGCAATGATGCCTTTACTACTCAGCTTACGCTTTTGAAGGAGTTTCTCAAAGACTTTTGAAGTAATGAAAACCTGATCCGCGACCGCAATGATTACGTTTTCTATTTCCTTTGATTGATTCCCTATCGCAGACATCCCTGCAGCAATACTCGAGGATATTCCTGTTTGCCAGTTAGGATTGACAATATACGCAATTCCCAGGTAAGTGTGATGGTTTAATATTTCTTTTGAATAGGCGCCAAGAACCACAACAGTTGGTATAGTGGGTATTTTTAAGGCTTCTTCGGTTACTAAATCCAACAGTGTTTTGCCTTTATACTTTAAGAGTTGTTTGGGCCGACCCAGCCGGCTTGAATTCCCTGCTGCCAATATGATGATCCCCGTGTTCATAAATTAGAATAGACATGGATTGGGCTCCTTTTTACTTTCAGGGAATTTGCCGAAGCACCCGAAAAAACAGATTTAATTTCTGCAACAATAGAGATAGCGATTTCTTCTGCAGTTTCTGCTCCGATATCAAGGCCAATCGGTCCATGTACCTGGGATTCGTTTTCCGGGGTATTCCTGTTCAGTTCATTGAGCATCCTGATCAGTTTCTTTTTAGGTCCAAGAATACCAACGTATGGCGCATTGGTGTCTAGAAGAAGATTCAGGAGTTCAAGATCATAATTGTAATTGTGGGTCATCAGCACGAATGCTGTTTGTTCATCTATGTGGACTTGTGATAGAAGTTGCTCCGGTTTGCTGACCAACACCTGGTTTGCATTTGGAAAACGTATTGTTGAGGCATGAGTGGGTCTGCCATCAGCAATCGTTACCTCCCATCCTAAAAGATAAGCTACCTCTGCCAACGGTTGTACATCGTTTCCGGCACCAGCAATAACCAAAGAAATGGATGGCCGGATAAACTCTAAAAACCCGTCTATATTTTCTTCAGGCGTTTGATAATTACTGAAAACCGAAGTTTTATTATCCCATACCTTAGCCACATCATCCATTATTGATTGTTTTATTTCTACGGGGATATTAGATTGGAGGCTATCTTTTCGGTAAAGCATACTTGTGCCAGGTTGCACTTTTGAATCTAGAGCGAAAAGTGTGACCAAAACCGCATCCTCACGTTTCTCGCTTAAGGCAGCTAAAATGGCAA
>NZ_CAMLHF010000291.1 GCF_946479715.1 uncultured Pedobacter sp.
ACCATCGCCTGATACCTCACACCAAAAAGTCTTACAAACGACAAAAGGTCGTTCAGAGTCGTTTCAAAGTCGTTCAAGAGTCGTTGGAAAGTCGTTGAAAAAATATACCTCAACCATTAAAGTGCAAAGGAGAATCACCCAAAGGAGACAAGAAAGCAAAAAAACCTGTACAAAAGAAAACGGAGTCTCGCTTCTTTCGATTTGAGTACTCCGTTTCCACCTTTTTATCGCCGTAGCCATAAAAAAGCACCAATTCTTCTTTTACTTTACCATTTCGTAGTGTTCTTAGTTCTCACGAACTTTGAAACCCGTCTAAGTTATCTCTTTATAAATCATCCCGTAGGCTTCATCATCTGAGATACGTCCGTCCTGACACAGTCTACATACCTTTGCGCTGGGGCTCCGGTAATCTTAAATCTCGTGTTCTCTGTCTCCTTTGAACTTCGAGTTTTTATTTACTGATCATCGAAATTACCAGAATCTTTTTGCCCTTAAGCTAAGTGTTCTTTTTGGAATTTCTTCAGACTGTCAAAGTACTTCGTAATTGATAGATCTAATTTACACACTTAAACCATTGAAAACAAGGAAAATCTGATTTATTTTTCTAACAATTCACTAACAGCTTACCAACAGGTTTTCAACATAGTTATAAACAGTTAAAAATCAAAAAACAACTGTAATACAGCAACTTACAAAAACAAAACACCAAAAGATGTTCATATCCTGATTTTTAGCCCAGCTTTACTTTTCAAATCAATTTGGAATCATGATATTTATTAAATAAAATTAAAGCATGAATTTGTTACGCCCCTTCCCTATTGTAGCCTTTTTGCTTTTTGGTTTGCTATCTTTAAATAGTTGTAACCAATCTGAAAAGAAGGCAACAAAAATCACAAAAGACTCATTAAAAAGACGTTCCATTAAAGACTGGAACAAAACCATCCCCGGAAACTTTAATTCTGAACAGGAGCTTTTTTTTGACACCCTTCAAATTGAATCATTTATTGCTGCACATCCACTACTCAAAGAATATGCTGCATCAATCCAAAAATTCTACAATAACAGGCACTTTGCTTTTGCATGGTATAACAAAAATGGGTTAATAGAACAGGCAGGCAACCTTACCGATCGGGTTAAAAATCTTAAAGATGAAGGAATCAATAAGGATATCCCATATAGGGCCGCATTGGATTCTATGATCTACGCCAAGCCAGGTAAAAAACCAGATATCAAACTAGAATTGATGCTTACTGCCCAATATTTTGTTTTTGCCAAATTAGCATGGGAAGGTATGGATGCATCTATCAGCAAATCTTCCGAATGGTTTCTTCCACGTAAAAAGGTAGCATATGACGCTTATCTGGACAGCATGATTAAAAGTCCAGCCAAATTTGCTGGCACAACGGTGGCTCCTGTTTACAGACAATACGATCTTTTAAAGAACTTTCTTATTAAATATCGCGAGCTTGATCAAAAAGATCCATGGAAACCGATAGTGGCTGATAAAAAATCTTATAAGCCTGGAGATTCTTCGGAAGTGATTGCCCAAATAAAAACACGCCTATTCAAGTTAGAGGATTTTAAAGGTGATACTACAGATACTCATTACAATGATGAATTTCTTTTAGCTGTAAAACAGTTTCAGGAAAGAAGTGGCATGACCCCGGATGGAGCAATTGGGCCGGGCACATTAACAGAACTCAATACACCGTTAAAAAAGAGAATCAGACAGCTTTTAGTAAATATGGAGCGCAGCCGATGGCTGCCGGTACAAATTGACTCCAATTATCTTGGAGTAAACATTCCGGAATTTAAATTGCATGTTTACCATGCAGATAGCTTATTATGGAGCGGAAATGTTGTGGTAGGCCAATCTATACACAAAACAGTCATCTTTTCGGGAGACATGAAATATGTAGTATTCAGCCCTTACTGGAATGTTCCTACCAGCATTGTTCGTAATGAGGTTCTGCCCAATATGCGACGCAACAAAAACTACATTAAAAGCCATCAGATGGAAATAACGGGTTATAGTGGAGGTTTACCTGTAGTAAGACAAAAACCAGGACCTAAAAACTCCTTAGGGCTTGTAAAGTTTCTGTTCCCAAATAGTTACGACATCTACCTGCACGACACTCCTTCAAAGTCGTTGTTCGGGGAGTCTTCCAGGGCGTTTAGTCATGGTTGTATCCGCGTAGAAGATCCTGCAAAGCTTGCCGCGTTTCTACTTAAAAACAGCAAAGGCTGGGATGCAGCTAAAATAAAAACGGCTATGAATTCAGGAAAAGAGCAATACGTTACACTAAAAAACAAAGTTCCTGTTTATATAGCCTATTTCACAGCCTTTATTGATCGAAATAACCGGTTAAATTTCCGTAAAGATATTTACAGCAGAGATGAGCCTTTAGCCGGTATGCTACTTAAAGAAGAATAATTTTCATTTTTTCTTAATCCTACTGTAGCGATTTATCAACTCGCCTCGTTTAGTGGTTTGAGAGCGTTAATTTAGATTCAGGGTCGGCTCTATATGAGCCGGCTCTGTTTTTTTACCATCAATGCTCTATTGTTAACTATAAACCCTAAACCAACTCTTATGGCCACTAAATCCTTTACTAAAAGCGCTTACTCAAACTCATTTATAATCTGTATTGTAGCTATAATCATCTTGCTTTTAACCCTACTAATGCAATCTTGCAAAAACAATGATCCTGCACCTGATCCAGAACTTTCTCTGTTAAGTGTTACTAACGCCTCGCCAACATTAGCTACTTATAATTTCTATTTGAACCAGAGTAAAGTAAATTCCGGCGCCCTTCCTTTTGGAGGCGTAGTATCTTATTTTCGTTTAAGTCCTGGTGAATATACAGGTAAACTTACAACCGAAAGCAGTACAGAAAGCTTGCTTTCAGAGAGTTTAAAATTTGAAAACGGCAAAATCTATTCTTTATTCTTTATCGGCAAACAAGCAGGTCTTGATTATCTGCTTATTAACGATAACATTAAAGCTCCTGCTGCTGAAAAAGCATTTGTAAGATTTATTAATTTATCTCCTGATGCTTCTGCACTTAATCTTGCATTTAAAGATAGCGTAGCAGTAGCTACCGACAAGGCATACAAAGCTGCAAGTGATTTTGTAGAGATTCCTGCTAAAATTTACACCTTTGAAATTAAGGATAAAGCATCTGGTGCAGTTAAAAAAGAACTAAAAGATATCGATATCAAGAAAGGCAAAACTTATACAATAATATCAAGAGGCATGCTTACTCCATCTGGAACAGAACATGCTTTTGACGGACAAGTCATTACCAATCAATAAAGACCCCTACATCTCTCCCCTCTCAATGGCGGCTATTTTTTCTAATCGTTTAACATGTCGTTCTTCACTAGAAAAGATAGCCTTGAGAAACGCTCTCACTATATCTTTAGCCAACTCAATTCCAATAACACGTTCCCCAATACATAAAACATTCACATCGTCGTGCTCAACGGACTGGTGTGCCGAATAGGTATCATGGCATACCCCAGCTCTAATACCTTTAAATTTATTTGCAGCTACACTAACTCCTACCGAACTGCCGCACACTAAAATCCCTCTATCACCTTCTTTATTTAACAAAGCATGGGCTACATGCGCAGCATGATCAGGATAATCGCTGGGTGCATTGGTATGAGTACCCTTATCTATCACTTCATATCCCTCATCAAGCAACATTTTTACTAATACGGTTTTATAGGCAAAACCCGCATGATCTGATCCAATTATTACTTTCATAAATCTAATATCAGTTTTTTGATTCTAATTCGGCAACTGTAAAGGCTTTTTGTCGGCTCTTAAGTTTCTCACGAACACTCACTACGTCTTTAACATCAATTTTACCTGCATTGTTTTGCCATGAGCTTCTGATAAAGCTTAATAGCTGAGCAACATCTTCATCAGAAATTTCATCGCTATGGCCAATTCCAGGCATATCACCTGCAATTTCTGGCGCTTCATACACATGGCCGTTAACATTTACAGGGCCTGTTAGTCCAAATAAAACAATTGAAATTAAAGTGTTTTTATCACCATTTACCCATTGCGACTTATTTAATGGTGGTGCTAAAGATGCAATACCATTGCCATCGTGCGAATGGCAAGTTTGACAGGTGGATAAGAACAGCGCCGATCCTTTCGGATATTCTTTAGCAAGCGCATCCGGATCACGGTTCTTTTTAGTATTATTATAAGCCGTAATTACTTTCTGTAACTGTTTGTTTATTTTCAGATTGGTATCAGGCTCAAACTTGGCTATTGTCTCTTTAAACGACTCTTCACGATAGGCTAAATTGCTGATCACAGCATCAGAAACAAAGCTGTTATTCGGATACTTTTTAATCAGATTTACCAGCATATTATCAGCAGCTTCTTCGTTAAATGGCTTAATATATTTTGATACAAATGCCACATAAGGAGCGGCCAATTCGTCGTTACTATCAACTAATTCATCTAATGCTTTCACATAGCTAGCATAAGATGATGAGTTAATTACCGATGGCAGTACGGTTAATGCCTGCATACGTATCGGCCATTCTGTATTTTTCAATAAGGCCAATACCTCGTTAGTTTCTAATGCATTAAGGCCTTCCAGTGTCCATAACGCATGAATTACCTGTAGGGGATTTGTTGTCTGTTTTAAAACTGCTTTTAAGTGAGGGATTGCCTGCTTGTATTTTCCATCTATCAGGGTTTGCTGAGCCATATCTCGTAAGTAACCATTAGCACTTCCCAATAGCGCTATCAATTTTTCAGGATCATTAGGAATGCTTATAGCAACGGCCTTTTTACCTTTAGGAACGATCTTATAGATTCGGCCACATGCCAAAGGCAGCGTTAAGTTTCTGGCTTTAATCTGGCCCGACAAATATGGCGTAACATAGGTTTTATGTTGTATAATACCTCTATACATGTCTACAACATATAATGCCC
>NZ_CAMLHF010000292.1 GCF_946479715.1 uncultured Pedobacter sp.
GTTTGTGAAAATATACAATGAGTCATTTGCAAATGGCCAAAAATTTGATCCGGCTGGCGCAGTTTGGGCACCTCCGGTAGCGCTAAATCATGTCAATTTTCCATTGCTTTTTGATACCAACGATAAACCTATTTACGACACAAACTGGGAGAAAGAAACTTATAAACCTGCTTTTTCGCAAAGTCATCAGTTGAATATTCAGGGTGGTAGCGAAAAATCAGTTTACAGTTTGTCTTTAGGTTACCTGGATCAGAATGGTCTGGCACCAACCTCAGGTTTTAAGCGCTATTCTGTAAAAATGACAATGGATAATGATGTTAAAGACTGGCTCAAAATAGGAGGAAATGTTAACCTGATCAGAAGTTCCCAGCGTTTGGTAACCGACGGAAATGGTAGCTTAAACGTTCCCAGGGCAGTAACAGAAGAAGTGCCGATTGTTCCGGTAAAATATCCGGATGGATCATGGGCTGGAAATTTTGATATCGCCGGATTAGAGGGTGCTCCAAATCCTGTTCATATTGCTAACGAAAGATATACCATTAATAACAATATGCAGATGCTTGGCGATGTATACGCGGTATTACATCTTAGCAAAGATCTTGATTTTAAAACTGATTTTGGATATAATTTAAGCGGACAGAAGAACAACTTTTACTCTTCTTTAAATTTACCGCATTTATCGCAGGATCAGGGAGGGGTAGCCAATATCAATTCTTACCTAAACTATTACTGGCAAACAGAAAACTACTTAACCTGGAACAAGCAGATAAACGACAAGCAAAAATTAACCGCATTACTTGGGGTATCTTTTCAAAGAACCGGCTATGAAAGAGTTCGTTCAGAAACGCAATCATTTATTGATGATATATTCCAATGGCATTATCAACAGGCCGGATCGGTTAAAAGTGCCAACGAATCTCAAGACGACCAGTCATCTCTTGCTTCCTTTTACGCACGTCTTACCTATAATATAGACGAGAAGTATTTGTTTACTGCAACAGGTCGTTATGATGGTTCTTCCAGATTTGGTAAGAATAATAAATATGCATTTTTCCCTTCTGTAGGTGCTGCATGGCGTATTTCGCAGGAAGATTTTTTAAAGGAAAACAAGTCAATTTCCAATTTGAAAATACGGGCAAGTTATGGTACATCAGGTAACCAGGAAATAGGGCAGGCGCGTTCTCTTGCCCAAATTCAACCAAGTACAACTGTTTTAAATGGTGCAGCTCAGTCTACATTGCTTCCTAGTTATATTGGTAACCCTGATTTAAAGTGGGAAAGATCGATACAAGCCGATGGAGGGTTAGAGTTAGGGTTATTTGAAGATCGGGTTAATCTGACAGCCGATTATTACAATAGGGTAACCAAAGACCTTTTACTTCAAACACCAATCCCATGGTCGGCCGGAGAGGTAAATGCCAATGTTTACAAAAACGTAGGTTCAGTAAGAAACTCAGGAATTGAGTTAAGCTTAAATACTGTCAATGTTAAAAATGAAGATTTTGAGTGGTCAACAACCTTCCTGTTTTCAAGCAATAAAAACAAAGTGTTGAAACTGAATGATGGTAACGCTGATATCTTCCCTGGACCAAACTTCCTGGGCGAGAACTTTGTGATCAGGGTAGGCGAACCTATTGGGTCTTTTTATGGAATGACACGTCTTGGAACTTATAGCGATTCTGAAAGCGCTGAAGCTGCTGCACATAATTTAAAACCTGGTGATAGAAAATACATCTACAACCCAGATGGTAGTAATTATTACAGCATCATTGGTCAGGCTTATCCAAAATGGACCGGAAATTTCAGTAGTAATTTTAAATATAAAAACTGGGATTTTGCTTTTGATATCCGTTTTGTTCAAGGTGTAAATACTGCTGCTAACTTTAAACACTCGGTTGAAGACAGACAAACACTTTCCAATAGTCTTGCAACTGTGTTAAACGCATGGACTCCAACAAATCAAAACACCTCTGTTTCTCAGGTTCGTAATTACAGATTTGCGCAGGATTCTCATTTTGACACCTGGTGGGTAGAAGATGGTTCATTTATACGTGGCCAGAACTTTATGTTAGGCTATAGTTTGCCGGCAGCCACATTAAGTAAATTACATCTTAGTCGCCTGCGCGTTTACGCTAGTGTTCAGAACTTGTTTCTCATAACCAAGTATACCGGATATGATCCTGAGGTAGATACGTTTAATTCAGGCTACGGTTCTAATTCAGCATTTTCTCAAAATTTGGATTTCTTTTCTAATCCTCGTCCGCGTGTATGGAATCTTGGTTTACAGGCATCATTCTAAAATTTACTCATATGAAAACGATAAAAAATATAATATTGGTAGCATGTATATTACTTACATGCTCATGCAAAAAGTTTCTGGAAGAAAAACCCACCTATTTTCTGACACCAGAATCTGATTTGTCAAGCGAAAAAGTTGCCAGAGGGTTTGCAAATGCAGGTTATCAAAACTTGCAGGGGTTATTAGCAGGCCAACCTTCATCTTATGGAGGTAATACCTGGAACCTGATGGAGTTTGTGACCGGTAAAGCAAATAGCGATCTGGGCCAAACCGGCTTCGTAAATTTTTCTAATCTATCTTACAATGCAACCTCATTTTATTTCGATACCTGGTGGAGACAGCTTTACCTTGGTATTGGTGCATGTAACCTGGCCATTCAAAAAATACCTGCCATTAATGCTACAGGCCTAACAGATGAGGAGAAAACCAACATGCTGGCCGAAGTACGTACTTTAAGGGCATTGTATTATTTTTACCTGGTACGTATGTACGGTGCGGTTCCAAAAGTAACGGAAACCCCTAAGGACCTTAACCTGAATTTTCCGCGTACTGCAGCAAAGGAAATATATGATAGCATTATTATTCCTGATCTGCTGGAAGCAGAAAAATCGACACTTGGATGGAAAGATGCTACCGGACTGGTATCTATGGGAGCAGTAAAATCTATATTGGCCGATGTATACTTAACCTATGCAGGTGCAGCAATTAATGGTGGAAATCAGTTTTATGCTGAATCGGCTAAGCGGTCTTTAGATGTGATTGAGAAAGGCGGTTATACCTTATTTCCTGAATATACAGATATGATTAAACCTTCAAATAAAAATACAGGTGAGTTCATATTTCAGGTACAATATGCTGCAGCTGTTCCTTCAAATAATCCGCTTACACCATTAACCATTCCTAATTTTTCAGGTATATCTAAATATTCTGATGAATATGGATCGGTTTATCCAACTCCGCAGTTCATTCAATCTTTTGCTGCAGGTGATAAAAGAGTTGCCGAAAGACAGTTTTTCTACAGGAGTTATCCAAATATAAAAACTGGAGCAACAGTTACTTTCAGACAGGCTTATATTTATAAGTGGTTCGATACTGATGCAGTTTTAAACACAGTAAAATCAGATCTTAATTTCACGCTATACCGCCTGCCTGATGTACAATTAATGTATGCTGAAGCTTCTAACAGAGCCGAGGGGGGACCTAATTCTAAAGCTATTGGATATGTAAATGCCATTAGAAACAGGGCAAAACTTGCACCTATCGGCGCATTGTCTCAAACAACATTTGAACAAGAGGTATGGTTACAACGAAATTTTGAACTTTGCTTTGAAAACAAAATGTGGTTTGACATGATCAGAACAAGAAAAGTACATAACGATGTAACAGGAAACTGGGATAATTTTGTTGGCCACAGAACTACTTTTGGAGCTACATTCGCAGAAAAGCAATTGTTATTTCCAGTACCTCAACAGGAAATTAATGTTAATCCTAATCTTTTGCCGAATAACCCTGGTTTTTAACTTAGTATCTTGTTAAACCAAAGTACAAAAAAGAGGGTGTTCATAATTTATGAACACCCTCTTTTTTGTACTGCCATTTATACCGCCGTTTGTACGGCCGTCATCCCAAAAACCTCTTGGTCATACTACTTCAAGAGATCTTTCCTGTTGTCGAGATGACGATAGATTTAAACCAACAAATTAAAACTTTAGCCTTTTTTAACATTTTCTTTTGCTATCCTTTTGCTATTGTTTTGCTTCTCTTTTACTATTCTTTTGCCTGAACAATAAAGTAGTAAAATTAAAGCCAAAATTAGACAATGTATTCGCCAGATTTGACTAACACTTAATATTCGTTTTTGGGTATATTCGTATATGGAATAATGAAGTTCCTGTTAAACAGTTAGTTATGGCTCGATTAAAATCTGGGATATTAGGCCCAATTACGGGGAAACTAGCCTATCTGGTAGGTTACGAAAGACTTGGACAGCCCGTTCTAAGAATGAAACCCAAAAAACGTAAGAAAAAGAAACCAAGAACAGATGCTCAGAAAGCAGTGAATTTACGATTTAAAATAGTGAATTCGTTTATTTCTGCGATCAATGATTTTATCAATGTTGGCTTTAAGCTTGATGTTGCCGGAACCACTAAAACCGCTCAAAACGGCGCTGCTTCCTATAATATAAGAGAGGCAGTTATTGGCGAATATCCGCATCTTGAACTCGACTACACAAAAGTGATGGTTAGTAAAGGTGCATTACCGAGTCCGGTAAATCCGAAAGTTGAACTTGAAAACAATGTTTTGACTTTTAGATGGGATGTTGATCCTGCATGCGGTTATCCATTCAACAGAGATCAGGTAATGATGCTTGCTTATTTGCCCGCAAACAATACGGCACGGTTTGTTTTAAGCGGCGCCCGAAGAAATGCTGGAACTGATACCCTCCTGGTACATTTGGAGAAGGGGGATAAGGAACAATCTAAAAAGGATGATGTTATAGAAACCTATATTGCATTTATTTCTGACGACAGGCTAAGCATTTCCAATAGTATCTACGTAGGTCGAATTGAGATCGGTAATTTCAAGAATATCAA
>NZ_CAMLHF010000293.1 GCF_946479715.1 uncultured Pedobacter sp.
GCTTATATTATTACTATCCCACAATTGATTCTGTTCAGCATAATTATAGCTGGAAAATCGTTTTGAACTATATTCCGGATAATTTTTTAGGAAATTTGCCTTATCCTGAACAATATCTTCGGGATTTATCACAGATGGAATGATTACATCCTTAGGGTTTGAGGTAAAGCCTGAATAAAGCACGTTTACATACTCAGAGAATGATTCAGAAAACCTCGAGAGCAAATGATCAAGAAATAAATTACGACGTTTGTAGTAAGTGATTTTATCCTCTGCAGCAGACTGTATTTTTGTATCTATAGTAGCATTATCTAAAAAAATATCATCAGCATCTTTAAAACTCCTTACAGTATTTGTGAAATAGGTGTTTTTCTGGGTATCAGTGGAGAATAGATTGGCTAGATTTGAAAGTTGTGAGAAAGAATTGGCCAAATGCTGATCAAAAAAATACAGATATCCCTGCAATTGTTTCGCCTGGGCAACTCTTTCTGCAGTTGCATTTTCTGGCAGACCCCAGTGACTTATTCCATAGTTTTTTGGAAAGTGATTTTGAATAGAATAATAGTTCCCGGTATCTTCAAAAGTTCCTGAATCAAATTCTATATCTTCAGTCCTCACCAGATCATTGCCAGTAATATAATCGTTCATCAGTTTGTCGAACCTGGTTTTTATGATGTTCATATCAGGTCTGAGCGGAATACCATTTTTATAAATCAGCACATTTGAATCCAAAATATTTATGATGGGTTGTTTACCTCTCTTAACTGGGATTATCCATTTGTTATCGAGCTCTTTAGTTTGATCTGTTGGGTTAAAGATAATATCAAGGATATTGCTTACTCCGGATGCGTTAAGCATCTGCTGCATAATATCTGAAAGATGGATTTCCTTTTTCAGATCAGAAGCTAAAAGTTCTTCTTCTTTTATAAAACCATGAATCAGTAACGGTCCTTCAAATATTACATCCGAAGTATAGTCGCTATCGATGAGATCATTTAACCAATAAAATTTTATAAGGGGTGTAAGGTAGAGCTGAATATTAAAAAATAGTTCTGCAAGGGTCTCAAACGGATCAGCATCAGATTTTATTTCGATTTCACTGCAAAGCCTGAACTCTTGCGTAGTTATTTCATTAATGGTTAAAAAATCTTCGCAAAGATTCCTGTTCTGCATTACCAGTTCCAATACTTCTGTTTTTATCAGTTCTTTACTATCATTAGCAACATTGGTATCAAACTCTATTAGTATATCATAATAGCCCAAGGCATCAACAGGTTCCCATTTAAGACTTTCTGGCTGTGTGAATTGAAGTTTTTTAAGGGTAATGTCGGCAAATATACCAAGACTCCTTTTCTGTAACCAGGCATTTTTTACGCCTTCAATATCGATAATCAGCTTGCGGTAATCGTTAATGGTTACTGCCTTGTTCGGAAATATTTTTGAGGCTGAAAAAAAATGTTTTAGAATATTTTCCCTTGCATCTGTAGGTGTAGCCAGCAGATCAGGAATGGTGTTGTTTGTTCTATAGCTTAAATCGGTAATTGCATAGCAAAGCAACTCGAGTATGGTAATGCCCGGATCATGAACATTGTAATCTGTCCAGATATCAGATCCTGTTTTTTCAATAGATCCAATACCAGTTTTCCGCAGTTCTTCATAATCAAAAGCATCGCTTTGCGGTTTTTTCGACGAAATACTTAGTGCTTCACTCATGTGAATTAGAGATTTATTTTAGTTCAGATTAATAGTTTCATTGTTCTTGAAAGTGCTATTGAAGAACTTGACGAATCGTTTATAATGTTATGCTGAGTATGTGATACCAAAATAGATGTGGGATTAGAGGCTTCTGCAACTTCTACATTTCTTCCGAATGCTCTTTTATTCGGAGAAAATTTATAAAGAGAAAAATCAGTTAGATAGTCTATGTACTCGAGGTCTTCTAAAAATTTAATGACCATGGACTTTGTAATTTTTCCTCCAAAGTGAATGTCATTTCCTATATTGTTCATCCATGGAGATAGAAATTCCTGTAGCTTTTGATCGATTACCTTTTGGTAGTAGTTAAACTCATACCCCTTTTTTAATTTTAAACTAACCGATACTTTTACTGGCTCATAACTTGGATTTACAACCTGGTAAGATACCCAGGCAGATGAATGCTTACTTAAAAAAGTATTGATTTCATCAATTGTATTTTTATCAACCTTTGGTTTAAAAGGATCAATAGCATTGTGGTTGGTTAAATCAGGAACAACGACTATTAGTGTATTTCCAGGTGAATAAAATGAACTTGTAGTTGCATGGTTAATGCATTTAACTTTATGAACGGTTGGGAAATGCTGCAGAATAAGACGCTCGTAATCCCAAATGGCAACGGTTCTTTCTTTATGGCGCAAGCGTTCACTTGCACGAGTGTAATAGGCAGCATCATTTTCTTTTACCGCACCGCCAAAGGAAGAATAAGGTTGGGTAATTTTTTTAATCGCCGCAGTTTCAATCTTTAGTTTGGTAATTGTATTGGCTGGCAGTGTCTTGGCCAAACGCAATGGATCATTATTCTGATCATCAAAAATGACAATGCCGGCATTTGCCTGCACATCAATCAGGTTGCAAACCCCATCAGTATCTTTTTTAATAGCTGCTTTTATCCAAAGTAAATTGCCAGGTAGAATCGTGTTAGATGTTGTAGCTTCTTTTGGAATTACTATTTTTACAACCCCACTGGTAAGTAAGCCGTTAGTGGTATCAAAAATAAAATCATCGTTTGTAAGCGTTTTCCAATAGTTATCGCAGAGCACACTCCATTCTAAAGCTATTTTCGGTTTTTCTGGATTTGCACTTCCCTCAGCTATCTGGAATAAAATACTTGCAGAATCTTCTGCATATAAATCACTCAAACCAACTAGTAACTCGCCTTCTGTGTTATACTGCGGTACCAGTTTTACTAAAGTATTGTTTAGAAATGAATGTTTGCTTCGGGTATAAGCATGTTCCCTTGCCTGCCCGAAGGCACCATAATGAAATAATTCAATCTCTTCATCAACATAATCATTTAATGAGGTTCCATTAAAATTAATTTTGGCTGTTGTTGCCGTATAATTTAAAGAAATTGATTGAATTTCAGGCGAAAATGGTTCTGCAGGAAGCTTAAGTTCTCCTCCGCTGAGACTATATCTTAAAATTTCAGCTGTATATTTTTCCCTGTAATCTTTAAACAAAAAACTATTGTCAAGTTTAAGATGTAACTGGCCTTTACGGATGTCTTTGTAAAGATTCAGAATTAACTGAAGTGCAGGTTTATATAATTGAAGCGTTTGGGCTGATTTTGCATTTACAAAATTGACCTTTTGTTGAATGCTGGAGAATCCTGGTAACAGATAAGACATTTTACTGCTTACTGTTTGCAATACCGATTGCCCCGGATTAATATAATATGGGGTATAAAACTGTGGAAGTATAAAAAATGGAAATAGGATGGCGTAGTCCGGATTAGTAAATTTCCAGCTCGTTTGTAACTGAGCGTTTGATGAATTGAAAAGCTTTACCGGTTCGTAACTTTTTTTCCACGAATAACCATCTTTAAATGATGCAGAGGCACTGAAATAACTATTGTTTATGTTTGAATTGCCGTAATTTGCAAAATAAGTTTTAAGGTTGGAATCTGGAATATTTTTCCAGTCTACATCGAGCGAAAAACTTTTAAGTCGTTTTGAAAAGGTTTCTTCATGAAGAATGTAGAAATTAGAATTTTCTTCTGATAATGGCCCAAATGGTTTAAAAGGTTTTTTGGGATTTAATGTTCCAAAATCATTTTCAAGTTCTATTGAAGAAATACCCTGAACATCAACCTCTATAGTGGCATCAACAAGTTCGGTATTTATGAAATTCTGATACCCGAAATCTGTTTTTTCATTATTTACAATGATCTGTAATATCGGGTTGGTCGTATCAAATTCTCCCCCGTGTGTAGCCTTATCATAAGCAATTACAGCAGGCTCATCTTTACTTATATTAAAAGTAAGTTCTATTCTATAATTGAGATTATCAGAGGATGTTATTACTGCCGAAGTAAGCTTCGGTCCTATCCATCCCTTTTCACCGGTAATACTAACCTTAAATAGATTAGAGGTTAGTACATTATTTTTTGCAGATGCATCGAGCCCTCTTACAGTAAGATATGCTTTAATACTCCTGGTACCTTCTTTCATTTTCAGAATACTGCTAGATAGGCAAAAACCAATTTGGGCTAGTGGTATTGAAGTACTGCCGAACCCATTCCATTTTGGATTTTCAGGATCCAAAATCGCTCCTAAACCATCCTTAGAATTAGCTATTGGAGCATGAAATATAATATTTCGGTTAATAGGGTTAATATAAAGAGATTTTAGCTGAACCACTTTGGAGGGATTTACCACAATATCATGCTCAAGTTTATAGCTGATGTCTTTCTTGGTATTGTCTTTGCCTGCCAAAAGTAATGTGCCCGACGTTAATAAGGTATTTTCGGTATTCTTTTTAAGTTCAAAAAGTATATGTGCTTTATCTGCGATTGGAGTTTTTTGATTTAGTTTTAAAACATCATGATAGTAAAAATCCAGGTGCCGTTGGGTAAGTGTATTCATCAAAGCTTTTGGCTTTTCCATCAGCTCGATAAAAGTGTTCCATAAAGTGAGGTGTGGTGGCAATGATTTGTTGCTTGCCATTGTATTAATCTCTTCGATGCTTAAATCAAAGAAACTATCCCATTCGCCACTAACTGCGTTGACATCAAAAAACTTGACTTGTTTTGAAATCT
>NZ_CAMLHF010000294.1 GCF_946479715.1 uncultured Pedobacter sp.
TTGATGAGCCTGTGATGAGGCTTTCAAAAGTCTTTCTGATTAATTGTAATCCGCCTTTTTTGATGTCAGATCTACATCTTAACAAGTATTTGTTATTTGAACGGCACTAAATCCAAATATGGATTTTACTGCATCCGGATAAAAGTAGACCCCAATAGTATTGAATTTTCCTGCCGTACGGATTTCCGTGTGTTTAGTAGTTTGTCCGTATAAAAACACTTCCGGCAATTTGTATTCATGAAATTCCGAAAAGGTACCCTCCTCTGCCTGTCCAAAAATCATTCCCGGACAACCATCTGGAAGTGCAACAAATGTGGTAGGTGCACAGCCATTACTTCCGCCCTCTAAGATCCAGAAGTAGCGAACATATCTTTTAAGATAATCAGGCGGCTGTACCAGTTTACAATTCATTCTATTTGTTTGACTCAGCTGTTAGTATAAAATTACAAATAATTTGTAAAGTCATAATCTAAATCTGTTTGTCAATTATTACATTACGCTGTTTATACTATTTTGTACAAATAGTAAATACCCCGTATCTTTGCTATATATTAATATTTCAACAAATTAATATAGGCTATCATGAAAGAAAAACCAGATACTCTGGAACAGGCCGTATTAACCGAATACAAATACGGATTTGTAACAGACATAGATACAGACGTAATTGCCAAGGGCCTTAGCGAAAACACCATCCGACTGATCTCGAATAAAAAGAACGAACCGGAATGGATGCTGGACTGGCGACTTAAAGCTTATAACCACTGGTTAAAGCTAGAGGAACCAAAATGGTCAAATGTTAAGTACCCTATAATCAATTATCAGGATATAATATATTATGCGGCCCCTAAGCCTAAAAAGCAGCTGAACAGCCTTGATGAGGCCGATCCGGAATTGCTGGCTACATTTGAGAAGCTTGGGATTTCTCTGAACGAACAAAAACGACTTACAGGAGTAGCTGTAGATGTGGTGATGGATAGCGTTTCTATTGCTACCTCATTTAAAGAACAACTTTCGGAAATCGGCGTTATCTTTTGCTCAATTAGCGAAGCCATACAGCTACATCCCGAATTGGTAAAAAAATACCTTGGATCGGTAGTACCTATGACGGATAACTATTTCGCAGCATTAAATTCTGCGGTATTTACCGATGGCTCGTTCTGCTATATCCCTAAAGGAGTCCGTTGCCCAATGGAACTTTCAACCTATTTCCGCATCAATACAGAAAATGCGGGTCAGTTTGAGCGTACCCTAATTATTGCCGAAGATGAAAGCTATGTAAGTTATCTCGAGGGCTGCACGGCACCAATGCGTGATGAAAATCAGTTGCACGCAGCAGTAGTAGAACTTGTAGCCCATACCAAGGCAGAAATCAAATACTCAACTGTACAGAATTGGTATCCTGGCGACAAAAATGGCTTGGGCGGTATATACAACTTCGTAACTAAACGTGGCATGTGTAAGGGCGATCATTCTAAAATCTCCTGGACACAGGTCGAAACAGGCTCAGCAATTACCTGGAAATATCCTAGTGTAATCCTAAAAGGAGATCATTCTATTGGTGAGTTTTATTCGGTGGCGTTTACAAACAACCATCAACAGGCCGACACGGGTACAAAAATGATTCACCTTGGTAAAAATACAAGGAGCAGAATCGTATCTAAAGGAATCTCTGCCGGACATAGTCAAAACAGTTACAGAGGATTGGTTAGAGCCAGCAAACAGGCCACTAATGCACGTAATTATTCGCAGTGCGATTCTTTACTGCTGGGCGATAAATGTGGGGCACATACCTTCCCTTATATAGAAGTTAAGAATAAAACTGCAATTGTAGAGCATGAAGCAACTACTTCAAAAATTGGAGAAGATCAGCTCTTTTATTGCAAACAAAGAGGCATTGATGCAGAAACCGCAGTGGCTCTTATTGTAAATGGCTTTGCCAAGGAAGTAATGAATCAGTTGCCAATGGAATTTGCCGTTGAAGCACAGAAACTACTGGCCATCAGCATGGAAGGCAGTGTAGGTTAAAAAAAATTATAAGAATTATGCTATCAGTAAAGAATATACACGCAAACATCGACGGAAGAGAAATTTTAAAAGGAATTAACCTCGATATTAAACCAGGGGAAGTACATGCTATTATGGGCCCAAATGGCTCCGGAAAAAGCACCCTTGCCTCTGTACTTGCCGGCAGAGAAGAATATGAAGTTACAGAAGGTGCCGTTTCTTTTTTAGGCAAAGATCTGTTGGAACTATCAACCGAGGACAGGGCTCGCGAAGGTCTGTTCCTTGCCTTTCAATATCCGGTAGAAATACCAGGTGTAAGTACCACCAACTTTATAAAAGCTGCTGTAAATGAAAAGCGCAAATACCTTGGTCAGGAAGCTCTCGATGCTGTTGCCTTTTTAAAGATGATGAAAGAAAAGATGGCTTTGGTTGAAATAGATCAGCGTTTATTGAGCCGTTCTATCAACGAAGGTTTCTCTGGTGGAGAGAAAAAACGTAACGAGGTATTCCAAATGGCTATGCTTGAACCTAAACTCGCAATCATGGATGAGACTGATTCAGGCCTGGACATTGATGCACTTCGCATAGTTGCAAATGGCATCAACAAACTCAGGAGCCCCGATCGTGCAATATTGCTAATCACCCACTATCAGCGTTTGCTTGATTATATCCATCCGGATTATGTTCATGTGCTTTACAATGGCCGCATTGTTAAATCGGGCACTAAAGAACTGGCGCTTGAACTGGAAGAAAAAGGATACGACTTCATTACCGATGAAGTTGATTTAGCTGCCAATCAATAGCAGTCCATTTAAAAGACTTTACAATGAACAATATAACTTATTTTAAAGATCAGTTTGAACAGCTGCAGGAAGCAAATCCGAAAGGTACAATTGCCGATTTGAGGCAGAATGGATTTGATGCATTCACAAAAGATGGCGTTCCAACATATCGCGATGAAGACTGGAAATATACAAACGTAAGTAGCCTGTTCGACAAAGAATATCAAATAGCAGAAAACTCCACAATTACTTTAGCGGATGTGAACGCTGTCAGGTTACCGGGCTACAAACAAGCAAATGAGCTTGTGTTTGTAAACGGACGCTTTATAGCCAACCTTTCTACCATCCGTTCCAGCACTACAGATCTTATCGTATTGCCTCTTGAGGAAGCTGCTAAGGGCGAATACAAAGAAATAGTCGCCGCACATTTAAACCAAAGTAGGAATTACTTAAACGATGGCATTCATGCCTTAAATACTTCTTTTATCAATGGTGGTGTTTTTGTTCATGTCCTAAAGGGCAAAGAACCAGAGCATCCTGTTTATTGCTATCATATTTTAGATGCCAGGCAAAATCCGGCCCTCGCACAACCGAGAAGTCTGGTCTTGGCTGACGAAAATAGCAGACTACAATTAACCGAAAGTTATACTACTCTTGGTGCGTCAGACAGTTTTAACAACCAGGTAATGGAAATAGTGGTTAAAGAAAATGCTTATGTAGAGTACTATAAGATTCAAAACGATACCGCAAATGCCAGCCAGGTAAGCAGTACTCATATCAGACAAATTGGACGAAGCTATGTACACACGGTAACCGTTACACTAAATGGAGGCATAGTACGTAACAATATGAATCTGGTGCTTGATGCTGCCGGCAACGAAACCCATCTTTATGGTTTGTACCTGTTAAAAGGCAAAAGTCATGCTGATAACCATACGCTGATAGACAATTTAAAACCAAATTGCTTTAGCAATCAATTATATAAAGGAATTGCCGATGATACCTCTACGGCCGTTTTTAATGGCCGCATTATGGTTCAGCCAGATGCACAAAAAACCAATGCTTACCAGAGCAACAAGAACATCCTGCTATCAGAGAATGCAACCATAAATACAAAACCGCAGCTAGAGATTTTTGCAGATGACGTTAAATGCTCACATGGCTGCACCATAGGTCAGCTAGACGAAGAAGCAATGTTTTATCTGAGGGCAAGGGGTATTCCAAAAGAAAGCGCCGAAGTGCTTTTACTACAAGCTTTTGCTGCTGATATCGTTGACCAGATCAAACCGGAACCTTTACGTTCTTACGTATCTAAACTTATCTATGAACATTTAGCAATTCAATAACATGGCCATTTTAGATCTCAGAGAGCAGTTCCCAATACTTAACCGCATGGTTAAGGGCAAACCTTTGGTGTATTTTGATAACGCTGCCACTTCTCAAAAACCGCAAGTGGTTATTGATGCGCTTACGCATTATTACACCCATTACAATGCCAACATACACAGAGGAATCCACACCCTTGCAGAAGAAGCCACTATGGCTTATGAGGCTACCCGTCGTACCGCACAAGAGTTTATAGGTGCCGCATCCGAAGAAGAAATCATATTTACCAGAGGCACTACAGAAGGGATTAACCTGGTTGCATATACCTGGGGCCGACAAAACATAGGAACGGGTGATGAGATCGTTATTTCTGGCATGGAGCACCATTCTAACATCGTTCCATGGCAAATACTTTGCGAA
>NZ_CAMLHF010000295.1 GCF_946479715.1 uncultured Pedobacter sp.
CTATAAAAAAGTCGATCATATTCAAAAAGACACAGACCTTGAATCCTTACATTCATTGCCAGGTTGGTCTAAACTCTTAAATAGCATTAAGACAGTTAAAAACAGCAGCACAGATCCATATAAGGCTAAATTGATCACCAGTGACGTAAAGAACTTTTGGAAGGCATACGACCTGGCTAAAAAAGATACCGTCAATGCCATCAACCTTTATAAGAAATACTATGTTGAACCTGCCTCAAATGGACTTCAGGATTATCTGGGTTATAAAATCAGAAACCTTAAGAATTTTGTAAAATCTGTAAACACCAAACCAGCATTTTATGGCGCTGTACGTAAAAACACCTATGCTGTTGATCAGCAAAAGCCTCAAATGATACAAAGCTTTGTTAAATTCAAGCAAATCTACAACAAGGCCCAGTTTCCAGACATTTACTTCGTTATTGGCGCCTTTAATTCAGGCGGAACCAGCACGGATGCAGGATTATTAATCGGGCTTGATCAATCTGCCCGCACAGAAGATGTTCCCGTTAAAGAGCTAAACTTATGGCAGCAAAACAACTTCACAAACCTAAAATCCTTACCAAACCTTATTGCCCACGAGCTCATCCATTTTAACCAGGATGGCCTTGCTGGCGACACCACGCTCCTTGCAGGTGCGCTTACAGAGGGTATGGCCGATTTTATAGGCGAACTGATATCGGGTAAAACTGCTAATGAACGTCTGTTTGTTTGGGCTAAAGGTAAAGAAAAGCAGATCTGGGCAGATTTCGAGAAAGAGATGTATTTAGAAAAGTCTCGTAATTGGATCGCAAATTCCGATCAGGAAACTGCAGAGAAACCTGCCGATCTGGGCTATTGGGTTGGTTATCAGATCTGCAAAGCCTATTACAATAAAAGCACCGATAAAAACAAAGCCGTAAACGACATGCTTAACATAAAAAACTATAAAGAATTTTATGAGAAAAGTGGCGTCGGGCAGCTGTTTAAGTAAAATCTTTACTTTCCGATTGTTTATTTATTACATTGCCGTGTTGTAAAATACGGGCTAAAAACCTTTATAAGGGTAACTTTGGCTGCTCAAAACATTTATCAATTGACAGCATCAAAACCATTAAAAGAACACAATAAGGGCATTTCAACTGTCCTTGCTTTTGCCCTGTTACCCTTATCCGGCTTCGCAACAGATATCTATATCCCTTCCTTACCAACCATGGCTACAACCATGAATGTAAGTAGCTTACAAGTACAATTAACACTTAGCTTATTCCTGATCAGTTATGGGATTTCGCAACTCTTTATAGGCAGCGTGCTGGACAGTTTTGGCAGGTATAAACTTAGCCTTATCTGTTTGCTGGTATTTGCGGCAGCAAGCATCGTAATTGCAAACACCCATAATATCTACCTCATTTACCTTATGCGAATCATTCATGGATTTACTGTAGGAACCATCATTGTAGGTAAGCGTGCATTTTTTGTCGATATTTTTGAAGGGGATAAACTTAAACACTATTTAAGCCTATTCTCTATCATTTGGTCTACAGGCCCCATAGTAGCGCCATTTTTAGGTGGGTATTTACAAACTGTATTTGGCTGGGAGTCTAACTTTTACTTCCTTGCCGGTTTAGCAATTATACTTGCCATACTCGAATTCATTTACAGTGGCGAGAGCCTAACCCGTTTCTCTAAATTCTCATTAAGCAACATAGGTAATATCTACCTCAAAATGATTAAAACCCCAAGTTTTAGTCTGGGTATAGTGATGCTGGGCCTTGCCTATTCTATGGTAATGATCTATAACATGACAGGTCCATTTATCATAGAACATCACCTTCACTTTTCACCGGTTGTTGCCGGCTATAGCTCCCTAATTCTTGGTTTCGCCTGGATGGTTGGCGGTTTTATAGGCAAGGCGACCATAAACAAGCCGTTTTTAAAGAAAATGATTGTGAATCTTGGGCTGCAAATACTGTTTGTATTGCTCATGCTTATCAGCATTCAGTTCATATCCAGCATCTATACACTTATATTCTTTGCCTTTTTAGTTCACGTAACTGCAGGGTATATCTTCAATAATTACTTTACTTTTTGTTTAGGCAGATTCCCCAAAAACGCAGGTATTGCCAGTGGATTAACCGGTGGGGTTACTTATGTGATTGTGTCGTTTCTAAGCTATAGTGTCATCTCCTTCTTACCGGCAAAAGACGAACACAACTTAAATTCCAGCTACTTATTACTAGCTGTTATTTCAGGAATAGTGATGTTTGTGATCTTTAAGCTTACCAGAAAAGAAGAGCTAGCGGCAGCGTAATCAGGTTTTAAGAAAAGCCGAGATCTTTTAGCAATTGATCTTTGTAATTACTGCCTATCGGGATTTCATTATTATTAATAAATATACGATTGCCCTCTATGTGGCCAATTTTAGATTTATTAATAATAAATGAACGATGGGTTCTTAGAAAAAGCGTTTTAGGCAATAGCTCTTCAAAGTTCGAGAAAGGCATTTTAGGCAACAGCAAATTACCAGTAGTTATGATTTTGGTATAGTTCCCTTGCGCTTCCGCATAAAGCAACTCTTCATATCCGATTTTATAGATCTTACCATCAGTTTTAATAAAGATAAAGTCTTCAGTAGCAGAGCCAGAAACTTCATTTGCCTGCACAGTTGCTTTAGGCTCTAATTTCTCTAATGCTTTATCTACAGCAATAATAAAACGATCAAAGGAGAAGGGTTTTAACAAGTAATCGCAGGCTGCCAAATCAAATGCATCAACAGCAAACTCCTTATAGGCCGTTGTAAATATAATCTGAGGCTTATCTTTCATTGTTTTTACAAATGAAATTCCATCCATTATCGGCATATTAATATCCAGGAAAAGGATATCAATCTTTTGTTTCTGCAGCACCGCCTTTGCTTCAAGTGCGTTCCCGCACGATGCTACAACATTCAAATAATCCAAATGGCTGCAATAGCTCTTTATAATATCTCTGGCAATCGGCTCGTCATCAACAATAAGGCAACTTACTTGGTCCATTACTTCATTTTTAAATGTAAGATAACATTGTAAAATGAATTATCCTTTTTAATGTTCAATTCATGTTCCCCGGAATAAAGCAAGTTTAGCCGCTTGCTTACATTATCCAAACCAAAACCGCTATTTTTGTTAATCGTGGGCTGAACATTTTCTTCCTTACCGTATGAATTCTTTACCGAAAAAAGAATAGAATTGCCCCAGGTTTTTAGCTTTATATCTATATAAATCTTCTCGTCAACCGTATTTTTTGAGTGTTTAAAGGCATTTTCTATAAATACAATTAACAGCATCGGGGCAATTTTTATTTCAGGCACAATTACCTCTTCAATTTCTGTAGTTAGCACCAACCTATCGCCTATCCTAATCTTTTCAAAGTCTATGTAATTATTAATGTAGGTAACCTCATCCTTTAGCGGTACGTATATTTCTGTAGCATCATAAACCGAATAGCGCAATAATTCAGATAACTTAAGCAGCAATGCAGGTATTTTCTCATGGTCCGTAATCGAAAGCCCATACATGTTGTTCAAGGTATTAAACAAAAAATGAGGACTTAACTGCGATTGCAACAGGTGTAACTCACTTTTGCTATGAGCAGCCATTGTTTTGGCATCTCTCAATTGATTTTCAGAAATCGCGTGAACGATCTTGATCAAGGCACCGAGTGCCAGACTAATCAGCATAAACGGAACCCAGGATAGCAATAAATTAATTGCTGTTCTTCCCCGCAATGGGAAATCAGCATGAAAAAACAACAACCCTATACAAACTATAATCAGGATAAATAACCCAAAAGAAATAGTCTGGGGAAGAGTTGTTAATCGTGCAGTCCAGATCTGTGCAACATACCTACCCGTAAAAAGCCCGATAAAAAAGAATACAGTTCCTGCAAAGGCTACGGCTTCATCTTCATGTATCTCAATTGATTTCGCATAAGTTTCTATTACCAAAAAAACCGGAATAGAAATAATAAGGGATAAGACTATATAAAGTGGCTGCCCAAAGAAACCAATCAGTGGTTTAAATTTTATCTCGTCCATAGTGTTTCTGGTGTTCCTTGTATCAATCATAGGCTACAAATTTGAGCAAGTTCATCGAGCCAATAAACAATTACTGACGAACACCCCAAAATCATTGACGGAACCCGAAAAACAGGTTACAAAACTGTTCAACACCTTAAAATAGCTTTCCATCAACTAACAGGCAAGTTACAACATATTTTTTTTCGGAGCTAGCGCGAACAAGCAATATTTGATCAATCAACAACCTAATCAAATTAAAAACAACTTGTAATGAAAACATATATCATATTCTTTTTCGCTTCTCTGATCTCTCTTACTGCCCTGGCGCAGGTAAAACAAGGAGTCATTTCTTCAACTGTAAAAGATTCAAAAAATCAAGCAGTTGGCGGCGCTACAGTACGCCTGCTTAAAGCCACAGACACCGCAGTTATTGCCACACGAGCTACTGATGTTGATGGCAAATTTCAGTTCACCAATA
>NZ_CAMLHF010000296.1 GCF_946479715.1 uncultured Pedobacter sp.
CACATCCAATTCAAGAAGTTTCTTTTGGCAATGTGTAATGTGCTTTCCATAACGGTTTTAACCAGGCTTTTACTTGTAAAAGTAATAGCCTACTGTTAACAAATAATTAAGTTTTCTTTGTAAAGGCAAAAAAAAATGAACGTTTGAGCTTAAATTTTATTAAAAGCCTCTTTTGCCCTTCTTCTCAACTCACATTACCTCTATAATGATCTGTTCTTTGCTGATGGGTGTAACTGCACCATAAGCGATGGCAAAGAGCTGCTCAACGGTGTAATTGCGAACGGTAATGGTTTTTCTGGAATTTCGGTATGAAACCTACATCAATTGTTCTTACAATTCAATTTCAAGATGAATATCCTCAGGTTCCATTTCAAATAATTCCTGATCTATTTCTTTTGCCGGTACTGCCCCGTTTTTGAGATAGAAATCGACAGTACCTTTTGTCGGGGTGGAAGAGATATAGAGTTTAAGTGCACCAAAGTCCACTGCTATTGCTTTACATTTCCAGAGCAAGTGTTGTCCTATCTTTTTTCCTCTGGCATGCTTACTAACATAAAGTATATCCAGTTTGCAGTAATCTTTGTTCCTGCCTCTTTTTGTATTTTCAATAGAGGCGGCCCCAAGGATCTGATTATTTTCGAACGCGGCGATTACTTTACCCCCTTGTGAAAGAATCTGTTGCTGATGCTGAAGCATTTTATCGAGCTCCTGTTGGTCAAATCCGGTTACAGTCACCTGATCTTCCATTAAAACCAGGCGATTCCCGCGGTATTGATAGCTTGCAAAAATCTCTTCGCTACGATCTATTTCCGCAATACGTGGAATTTCTGATTGGGTAAGTATCCTGTAGGCGACGCTGTGTTGCATTTCTTTTATGAAAACAAAAATATTAAAATCTGCAACAAAAAAGGCTGCTAAAAAAGCAGCCCTTTTCAATCATCATCAGCCCTTTTAAATCACTAAGGGAATTCTGTTGTGATTATATTTTATCAGAACTATTCAGGGGTTCTGACTAAGATGAAATCTTATTGTACTATTTTACCGTCTTTGTCAATTTTCAAAGATGATGTTTCTTCACCTTTTTTAACATCGATTTGATAGAAGCTTGATTTATCTGCATTGGTTACAAGAAATGCAGCAGTTGGAGTCCATTCTTTAACTGGATCTGTTTGCAAAGTTTTTTGCACTGGTTCTGGAAGATCTTTTAATTCTACCGGAGTTTTTGTTGTACTATCCTGATGAACACTAATAGTCATTGGATTTTTGATTTCGCTTGCTTTTACTGAGGTTAATCCTGCTACAGCTAAAATTGCTGCTGATAAAATGATCTTTTTCATAATTACTATATTAAAGTTCAATTAAATATTCTTGTTATTATGTTTTGAGTATGCTACATAATAATGCCTAATTACTGATGTTTTGGCACGGGATTGATTTACAGTGGTTTACTGATTAACTCATTTTATTATACTGTTGAATTTTTCCGCAAGTTGCGGAGTGCCGATACAGTTTTGTACTCAGGAATTGTTCTTCAGGTCTGAAAACACCCTCATATTGTCGCGATTACACCTCACACAAGTAGACTGTCCTCTTTAAATTTGAATCATCATTAACCTAAATAGCATCAAAATGAGAAAGATCAGAATTTTTGAACATATGTCGCTTGACGGCGTAATTGAGCACGACAAAAACTATGCATATGGCGCATGGACTGCACCATACCGAACCCCTGCCGGATTGGCTATGCTTCTTGAGGCATACGGTACCAGTTTTGACCTGCTGATTGGCCGCCGCACATACGATGAGTGGTTGGGTTACTGGCCAAATGCTGGAGACTTTCCGATGGCGAATGCTATAAACGCTGCAACCAAATACGTGGTGACCCACAGACCTGAAAGCCTTAAATGGGGGCCAGTGAAGGATTTGGGCGAAGATTTTATCCAGAGGCTGCACAAACTCAAGTTGACCGAGGGACCAGATCTGGTAGTTTCTGGAAGTATATCACTGACACCTTTGCTGCTCAACGCGGGATTGATAGATGAGGTTATCTTGATCGTATATCCGGTATTACTGGGTAGGGGCAAACGCCTTCTTTCAGACAACTTTGATGCACGTGAACTCGAATTCGTTAGCACATTGACCACGCCAACGGGTGTGCTGCTCAATACTTATAAGCATCTTGGATCACTGAAAAAATAATCTTTTGCCAAGCTTGTACAAACAATACATATAGCAAAACCAATTCCGATGAAAATTAGAAACCTTGTTGATCTGTTTACTATTCTTCCTGAAGAAGAAAAAATAATTGTAGATGTATTGCGACAGATAATTATTGAATCTCTTCCTGAATACTGTAAAGAGAAAATATCATACAATGTTCCATTTTTTTATGGCAACAAAGGCATATGTATTATTTGGCCTTCAACTGTTCCGAGAGGAGGTATCAAAAAAGGAGTTCTTTTAGGTTTTTGGTATGGGCATAAATTAAATGACCCTGATCACTTTCTGTCTCATGGAACAAACAAGCAAATTTTTTATAAAATCTATCAAACCGCAGATGAGATTGATGAAAATCCAATAAAAAAGCTTTTAAAAGAAGCGATCAAATTAGATAACTTGTTTACTTAAATTTATAGCTCGCTCTATTCGTGGCCTATTATATCGTTGAAGGAAAATAGGATAAAGGTTTAATAAGACATTTAATCCTAGTAACCACAAAGATTTGAGAACTCCAAATTCGAATGCTACGAAAATGTTGAATCCCAAAACAATAAGTAAGATAATTAAGTGACCTAGTTCAGATTTTTTTGTTTGATAATGTAAATTCATCAAAGCCTTTGTACCCTTTTCTACTGGGTTGGATTTTTTATTCAGTTTTTCCCAGCCAATCCAAACCAATAATTTTCTGAAAAAATTTATTCCAAAATGTTCGTATATCTTTCCTCTTCCTTCCCATCCCTTTTCATGGTAGTAAGAGGAAGTAAGTTGGCTTTTTAGTGTTTCAGTAAAAGCAAGTACACATAACATCAATAAGCAATTGAGCGCCCACGCGAACTGAAAACCATCCATTTTAATATAATGGACCAAGGCATAGATGGAGCCAATTGTTATTGTTGCAATTAAAACTAAAATTAAGGTTTTTCTCATTGATTTAAATTCTCAAAAGTACGCTTAGATTGAGTGTTACTTTTTAAGGTTGCTCTGAATTTATATAATACCCAAACAAAAATCCCTACTAAAATCAAATCATATGCAAAATTTACCCTTAGAAACGAGATTGTTGTGGATGTAAATTCTGAATTCTCAAAGGTCATTCTTTGCAAGTAGGGAAAGGGAAAGCCTGCTTTAACAAATGAAAATTGATTCCAGAGAAATGGTAGGACAGATACCAATATGAAAGACAAAATAAATATTACAACAAATTTCATAAAGGGTGGTGATTCTAATTGGCTTTGTATGTTGGCTGTTGCTAAATTTAATATATTCCTATAAAGTAGCCAAATCCCATAAAGGATTTTTTTTGAAGATTGCTTTCCAACAAAATTCAATCGTTAGGTTGTCTGAGTCAGGAGCTGATTTGTCTGGCCCAAGGTTTTTTGGTCGTTTTTTCATAGCCTGTGCTGGTAGTTTTGAGCTATCAAATCACCTAATAAACAGTAATTATGAAAATTAGCATCTTATTATTTTCTGCTCGGAGCCTTACAGTAGAGATCAGGAGACGGCTTGCGGCAGCTATGATCGCCTTCGCTTCTGTACTCGCAATATCTACAGCGAGATTTGAGCGCGACCCGCAAAGCTGCGGTATGATCACCGTTTTACTGAAAAAGAAAAAACGATCATCTATATCCCCTCGACACTTCTTAGGAAAACTGACCTTTATCTTTGCAGCTTTACAGCTGATTTTACTTTCATCAGCCACAGCAAAACCAATCCGGCTAGCTCAGAACAGTGCGCTCACACAGCTCGAGGACCCTTTTAATCACATCAAACAAATAAAAGCCGGTGTACTCAATATAGGTTATGTAGAGGCGGGCCCGACCAATGGTGAACCCGTTCTGCTCCTTCATGGCTGGCCATATGATATTTATAGTTATAAAGAAGTATCGGAACTTCTGAGTGCCAAAGGCTATAGAGTGCTCATTCCATACCTGCGCGGTTATGGCAGTACGCACTTTCTGTCTGCTGCAACACCACGTAACGGTCAGCAATCTGCCCTTGCTGTGGACATGATTGCCTTTATGGATGCCCTGAAAATCAAAAAAGCCATCGTGGGCGGATTTGACTGGGGTGCGCGTACCGCAGATATCATGGCGGCACTATGGCCGGAGCGCGTGAAAGGACTGGTTTCCGTAAGTGGTTACCTGATCGGCAGCCAGGCAGGCAACAAGGCACCGCTTAAACCACAAGCCGAGCTGTCCTGGTGGTATCAATACTACTTTGCTACAGATCGTG
>NZ_CAMLHF010000297.1 GCF_946479715.1 uncultured Pedobacter sp.
TATTTTCTCGTTTATTCTTTAATAAGCAATTAATTAATACGTTTGGCATCAATTTCAAAATTTATTTTTGCGGTCGTCTCCATAAATACCAACCCCGTCGTTAAGTTTTTTGAGCGCGAGATCACCCCCCCAAACTTCACATCCTCAAACTCCCCCTTATAAATTACTTCTGCATCATACCATCTGGCCACTTTTCTCATAATGCCTTTCAGATCATCACCATCGAATACAAAATCCCCATCTTTCCAGGCTAGAATACTTTCCGTATTCACTTCTTTTACATTTATCTTCTGATTACCCAGCTCGCTCTGCTCACCTGGTTTTAACAACACATTGTTATCAGGCGTATTATTAGATTTTGAGCGGATTACGCGGACACTACCTTCTAAAAGGGTAGTTTTTATGGACCCTTCGTCTTTATAGCTGTTGATGTTAAAATGTGTTCCCAGAACCTCTACTTCTTGCCCTTCGCTTTTAACAATAAATGGAATTTTACCGGGTAGTTTGGCAACTTCAAAATAACCCTCTCCGGTTAATTCTACAATTCTGCTAGTTCCCGTGAATTTAGTTGGATAACGTAATAATGAAGCGGCATTTAGCCAAACCCTGGTGCCATCAGGCAAATTAATCTGATACTTTCCTCCATTAGGGGTTTCTATGGTATTGAATAACTGAGCTCCATTTTTGCCCTTATTATCGGAATCTGCTACTGTGTAAACCAACTGACCATCTGCAGTTTTGTTAATCACCAACCCCTGTTGCTTAGCTAACTCACCATTAGCTGCATCGGTTAATGAAATCCTTTTGCCATCAGCAAGGGTTAGAAAAGCTTTATTACCTCCCGGAGGAATATCTTGTTTTTTTGAAACCACGGTTAAAGAGGCTTGCTTCCCCTGCTTGTTTATATAAAAAAAACCGATGAAACCTATGATACCGATTACAGCTGCCCAACTGGCGACTTTGCCTAAGAGCACTCTTATTTTAACAGGTTGAAATTCCTTATCCTTCTGGGCCGACAATGCCGCCCATACCTCGTCTTTAGTATTGCTAATCATTCTATGTGAAGGAGCCTCCTTTCCAGAATGTAATTCCAGATACCAGCTTTCAACAATTGCTTTTTCTTCTTCAGAGCAATTGCCGGCCTTGTATTTTTCTAACAGTTCTCCGGGATCCTTATGCATACAATATATTTGGTATTTATACTTTATGCTATTATGACAGGAAAGGTGGGGGGTATGGGGTACTTATTTTAATAAAAAAATAAAAAAAAGATACGCAAATAAATCAAACTTGGGTCTAAGTATGCGCAAAGCCTTTTTTACATGCATGCGCACGGTCTGTTCAGATATCTGAAGCCTAACTGCAATCTGTTTATAAGAAAGGTAATCTCTCCGGCTCAATTCAAACACTTCTCTCATTTTAGATGGTAAGGCCGAAATTTCCCTTTCTATCATCTTTCTCATTTCAACCTCCCTTATTCTATGATCTGCAAAGTAAGTATCACGATCTATAAAGCCACGCAATGAACTGATGTATTTATTTTCTACCTCATTATGTGAAATGCGGTTTATAATACGGTTCCTGATGGCCGAATATAAATAAGAAGAAAGACTGTGATCGAATGAAATGGTTTCGCGACGTGTCCATAATATTTCAAATAGTTCCTGAACCACATCTTTTGCTTCATCCTGGTCATTCAGAAGCTTGCAGGCATGTACAAATAATAAACCATAAAAACGGTCAAAGATGGCAGTATATGCCAAGTGATCCCCTTTCTTCAAGAGATCAGCCAACTCCTCATCGTTTAATTGGTTATATAATAACATTGGTTAAAGTGTAATTGGACTTTAAGCCCATACCCGACACAATTTATTGAAACTAGAAAATTATATTTGATTAGTATCCAGATCAAATATAGTACATTCCTACGCCTCTGCTTGCACTCATATTGGCATTTTATTCAACTATTTTACCATAAAAAATTTGGTTTAATTACTTAAAAGACAAATGCAGCAGGGAAACGCCTTGTCTTGGCAGCAGGATTTCTAAATTAACAGTTCCATTTTTAGTTTTAAGTATCGAAGGTTTATCGAGCATCGATAGTTGACCTGCTTTTTCAAGTTGCTTAATTTGCACCGCTGTAGGACTTACAGGAGAACCCATTTTTTTCCAGACTTCATACGAATTGCTGTGCTGATCATCAATGCGATAATGTTTAAGTTCAATTGTTTTAGAAGGCAATCCATTAAGTTCAATGCTAACTTTTTCAGCCTTACCCTTTTCATCAGCATCATGATAATTCCAAATCATAACTGCAGCAGATTTAGCATTTTTTGATGCCAACGCGCCAATATCGGTGTGGGCGCCACGAATACCGGAGGCTAAAATACTATCAAGGGCATACATTCTGTTTGCATCAACCTTTACCAAATCCCCTCCCATCATTCCAAACATCCTGAACACATTCAATACCGGCTTATCAACTCCGTTAGTTGCCAGGTCTCTGAAACCATAGAACCACGGTTGGTTTTCAAATTCAAAAGCCCAGGTTACCGCTCCAATCAGATTAGATTTTAGCAGGTGAGCCAATTCATACTTACGGGCAAAAGACGCAGCAGTATAACTGGAATACATGGTTCCGTTACGATATGCATTTTGAGGATCAGTGGCCATACCACACGCGGCACATCCTTCCGGATCCGACTCTCCAATCACTATTGGAAGATCCTTTAACTGCGGATATGCCGCAATAACCTTTAAATTATCATTAATGTTTCGAAGCTGACTACGGATTCCCATAACCACTCGTCCATTTTCCAATTTTGGTGATCCTTTGGCATGAAATAAAAGAATATCAAGTGGTGATCCTGTTTTTCCGGTTGCGTAATTGGTCTCGAATAAACAATGTTTTATAAAAGCATCCTGAAATTTCATGGCTCCGCCGGTAATGTCTGTTCCCCCTATTCTTGCTGTTGGCAAAGCTCTTTTAACTGCATCGGCAGAATAATCATATAATTTAAAAAATTCTTGCTGTGTTCCCCTCCAATATTGCGAATCCGGTTCGTTCCAAAGTTCCCAGTACCAGCTTTCTACTTCTTCTTTTCCGTAACGCTCAACACTATGCTTCACCCATTGATAAATAAGCTCTGCCCATTTATTATAGTCCTTAGGAGGATATGCCCAACCTGTAAAAATATCACTGTATTTATCACCCGGTTTCCAGTTATGTTTATAAGGAATTGGTTTGCTCGACAGTGCCTCGGGCATAAAGCCAATCTGTGCAAGGGGCTTCATACCTCTTTTTATATAGGTATCAAAAATGCTGTCGATAATAGACCAGTTATAAACCGGGTTTCCATTAGCATCTTCGGTATACGCATTGGTTGAGCCCCATTTTAAAGCTGCGACACCATCGCCGGTTACCAATAAACTATGCGCCCTAACGAACACCGGTACCGGACTTGCCGCCGCAATTTCGGTCAGTAATTTCTTACCATCCTTCATATAGGTATAATTTGGTTCATCATATCCAAACCAGGCCCACAACGGCTTCATTGGTTCTATTGATACTGAAAAATCAACAGCAACCTTTACCGGTTCATTTTTATTCGTTTGAGCATACACAAGGCTGTTTATGCCTAGCGCTACAATAAAGAGTTTAATACAATTTTTTAATAACATGTGCTTTTGGTTACGCGATATTATCTTTTAAACAATTAATGGGATCATCCAAATTAAATATAAAGCTTTTTTTCTTTTTAGTATAATCTGCTAAGCCATTTGAAAAAATAAAGTGTTTCCAAAATTATCCTGTGATTCCAGGGAGATGATATTTTGATTTCAGCAATATCATTAACAGGGACATAACAGGGAGATAACTGGGATGTAACAGGGACACAACAGGGATAAAATCCCTTTAAAGTCCTTCTAATATTCCTATATAATTCTAATAAAATTTTTATTTACAAAAAAATAATAATACATTAGAAATCAACCTTTTAGCAATTACAGTTATGGCAATTATCAAAAATGGAATTTTAGGAGGATTTAGCGGCAAAGCAGGTACCGTTGTCGGTTATCAATCAAAAGGAAGAAGCCTTATGCGTGGCAAACCAAGGCTTAGAACAAGTCCACCCACGCCAAAAGAATTAATAAACAGAGAAAAATTCGCTTACGTGCAAGCATGGCTACAGCCTTTACTTGAATTTTTACGGGTTGGATTTCAAGGATATGCAGCAAATTTTGAGGGCTTTGTAGCTGCAAAATCTTATAATTCTAAAAATGCGTTAATTGGAATCCCCTCCTATTTCCAGATCGATCCGGCATTGGCTTTGGTAAGTTTTGGAGATTTGAACCAGGCCACCACCGCAACAGCCCTTGCTGAAAGCGGAAATGTAATTAGCTTTAACTGGACAGGTGGTGACTTTGCGTATGACGACAGAGCAATG
>NZ_CAMLHF010000298.1 GCF_946479715.1 uncultured Pedobacter sp.
GGTCCTTTGTCTGGAGTGATTGGCTGCGGTCTTGGAACGCCAAATGTGCTCATAAAGCTAAATGCATCCATTAAAAACAGACTTCCATTGTGGTGAAAATCGTCTCCACGGAACCAGTCGGTAACAGGTGCCTGCGGGGAAACTGCCTTTAAAGCAGGGTGTGCTCCTGGTAGAGACGTGGTAGAGTAAAATCCTGGATAAGAAATGCCATATATACCAGCTTTGCCATTATTGTTCTCTATATTCTTTACAAGCCAATCAATGGTATCATAGGTATCAGTACTCTCATCAATGTCTTTTTTAGTTTTTTTGTTGGCTACCTGCGGTCTTATATCATCGAATGTACCCTCGCTCATCCACTTGCCTCTCACATCCTGATAAACAAATATGAATCCTTCTCTCATCATTGCAGGAAAGTTACCCAAACTGGTTTTGTATTTATCCGCTCCGTAAGGGGCAACAGTGTAGGGGGTTCTGTTAATCAGAAATGGGTACTTTTTTGTCTTATCTTTTGGGATATAGATGGAAGTAAATAATTTGACACCATCTCTCATGGTAATACTTCGTTCAATCTTAGTGTAATTTTCTTTTACATATGCCGAATCGGATTGCTGGGCAAAAACAGATGAGAATGTAAAAACGTGGATAGCAACAAGCCAAAGGAATTTAATGCGGGCCATTTTAGGTTAATAAGTTATAAATAGTAAATATAGTAAATGGAAATGTTTTAGGCTAATAAGTATCAGATTTTGCCTCAGGTTTACTAACTTTGTTTAATAAAAAAAACCTTTAATATGCAATACGATGTAGTTGTAATTGGCTCGGGCCCGGGCGGTTATGTTGGAGCAATAAGATGTGCCCAATTAGGCCTAAAAACGGCAGTTATAGAAAAATATAAAACTTTTGGTGGGACCTGCTTAAATGTTGGTTGTATTCCATCTAAAGCATTGTTAGATTCTTCAGAGCATTTTCATAATGCTGCTCATACTTTTAAAACCCATGGTATTGATCTTAAAGATTTAAAAGTTGACATGCCACAAATGATTGCCCGCAAGAATGATGTGGTTGCTCAAAATACAGCTGGTATTCAATATCTTTTTAAGAAAAATAAAATTGACACATTTGAAGGAGTAGGTTCATTTGTTGATAAGAATACTATAAAAATTACCAAAGCTGACGGTAAAACTGAAACAATAACTGCTAAAAATGTAATTATCGCATCGGGATCTAAACCAACTGCTCTTCCATTTTTACCTGTAGATAAAAAACGCATCATTACTTCGACTGAAGCTTTGACCATTACTGAAGTGCCTAAACAAATGATTGTTATTGGTGGTGGTGTAATTGGTTTGGAGTTAGGTTCTGTTTATGCCCGTTTGGGTACAAAAGTATCTGTTGTTGAGTTTATGCCATCTATTATCGGTACTATGGATGCTGGTTTAGGCAAAGAATTGCAACGTGTTTTAAAGAAATCTTTAGGCATGGAGTTTTATATGGGCCATAAAGTTACTGGTGCAACTACAAAAGGTAAAAAAGTTACTGTAACGGCTGATAATGCTAAGGGCGAGCAAGTGAAACTTGAGGCTGATTACTGCATTGTTGCTGTAGGACGTACTGCTTATACCGCTGGCTTAGGCTTAGAAAATATTGGTATCACTACTGAAGAGAGAGGAAATAAAATTCCGGTTAACGAGCATCTTGAAACTTCGGTACCTGGAGTATATGCAATTGGCGATGTAATTAAAGGTGCTATGCTTGCACATAAAGCAGAAGATGAAGGTGTTTATGTAGCAGAGAGATTAGCCGGACAAAAACCACATATCAATTACAACCTTATTCCTGGTGTTGTTTATACATGGCCTGAGGTTGCATCTGTAGGTTATACTGAAGAGCAATTAAAAGAAAAAGGCATTCAATATAAAGCAGGTTCGTTCCCTTTTAAAGCAAGTGGAAGAGCTAAAGCAAGTATGGATACCGATGGTTTTGTGAAAGTATTAGCAGATGCTAAAACCGACGAGATCCTTGGAGTCCATATGATTGGTCCTCGTGCTGCTGATATGATTGCTGAAGCGGTAGTTGCTATGGAATTCCGTGCTTCTGCTGAGGATATTGCAAGAATTTGTCATGCACACCCAACATACACCGAAGCTCTTAAAGAAGCGGCTATGGCAGCTACAGAAAACCGAGCAATACATATTTAATTAAGTTCTTCGTCATTCTGAATTTATTTCAGAATCTCATTTAGTCATGTTTTGACTAGCGATTTCGAGATTCTGAAATAAATTCAGAATGACGATTTTACCATTTCGTATATCCTCTATTCTTTTAAAGCAGGATAGGTTTCGTATAAAACCTTTATGGCTATTTCAATAAGTCTTAAATTCTCTTCCTGATGGCCGTGCTGTACTTCAACATTTATGTAAGGGATATTCTTACTCATAGCATAAACGGATAAAGAACCATCGTCAGGTGCTTCAGGAGATTGGAGTATTACATTTACCTTTTCTTGTTTTAAGCGATTAAATAACTTTAAGTCGGTTACTAGAATCAGATCATCATTGTCCATTTCAAAATTGATGTACACAGAATCTGCAGCGCTTTCTAGCTCATAGCCCTCCAGATAGGACGAAATACCAAACGCGCCATCTCCATTATTATGTAAGGTGAAAATGTACCCAAGTTTTTTAGGGTTGTAAAAGTCGAGGATCAGTTTGCCGGTTCGTTCTAGTTGCATTAGAACTTCATCGTTGTCTACATTTCCGTACTTTTCAAGCCCCATAATAATACCTTCTTGCGTATAAATGCTGTTAGGGTCTGTTTGGAAGTTAAAGCCGTCGTTTGTGAATTTAAAATTCCTGACACCGCCATACTGACAATCAATGATGCTGCCTCCATTAAACTGTATGTATTCAAAAGCTGCTTTTACCCCCGTGTCTTCATCATCATGAATGGCAAGGAAACTGATCTTTGGTTTTCCGTAACTATATTTTACAAGATTGATGTCCAAATCGTTTAGTGCAATAGCACTTGTATCGGTCAACATGCCCTCAAAAACAGGAGGGTGCTGTGCTTTTATCCCTAATGAAAAGCTGCATAACAGCAGCAGTAATATCATGTGTCTCAACATATTCCCTGTAAATACAACAAAACAATTATAATTGTTTTTAATTATTAAAACAAAAAGAGGAACTTTTTGGGGTTCCTCTTTTTGTTATTATCTATTTGAAATGCTATTCTGCAAGGTCATATTCCAGAACATCTTTATGTTCGTATGGCTCCTCCAGTAATTCGTCTATCGTTTTGCCTTTTTTGTTAAAGCCTAATTTATCTAACATAATATCAAAAATCAGGTAAACAACCGGCACAACAATTAATGTTAAAAATAACGAACTTGTTAAACCACCTACAATAACCCAGGCTAGTCCATTTTTCCATTCCGCACCAGCACCACTTGCCAGGGCAATTGGTAGCATACCAAAGATCATGGCTATAGTTGTCATCAAGATTGGACGTAAACGTGCATGGTTAGCTAAAACTAATGCTTCTATTGTAGATTTTCATTCTGCTTTCATGTGATTGGTAAAATCGACTAATATAATTGCATTCTTCGCCACCAAACCCATTAGCATAATTAGACCTAAAATGGTGAAAATACCGATAGAGTTATTTGTTAAAGCAAGCGCCAGGAAGGCCCCGATTAACGCAAGTGGCAGAGAGAACATTACCACTAGAGGATAAACAAAACTATCATATAGCGCCACCATAATTAGATAAACTAGAATAACAGAGGCAAGTAGGGCGATACCAAGAGTACCAAAACCTTCGGATTGGTTTTCCTGATCCCCTGCCCATGCATAACTTACACCTATAGGAGCCTTTAATTTTCCATCTTTTTGCATTTGTTCCAATTTTGCTTGAAACTCAGCAACAACAGTTCCTGTCGGTCTACCAATAGATTGTGCTTTAACAGATACTGAGGTTGATTTATTTAAACGCTCTAACTGACTTGGTCCGGAACCTTCAGTAATTGATGCAAACTGTGAGAGCTTAATTTGCTCATTGTTGTTATTCAAAAAGATAAGGTTACGTACGTCGTCAACATTTTTTCTGTTGAAATCCTGGTATTGGATATTAATGTCATACTCGTATTCACCTTTTCTGTATTTACCATCTGTGTTACCTGCAAAAGCAGTTTGCATGGTAGAACCTACAGTTTGCAATGTTAAGCCCAGAGCCGACATCTTATCACGATCTACCTGAACATTAATTTCAGGAGTTCCTTTTTCTACAGATAACTTGATCTCCGTTGCACCTGGAATTGTTGCAAGTACTTTTTGGGCACCTTCTGCATATTTTAATGCGCTATCCAGGTCGGAACCCATTACCACTAATTGTATCGGAGCATTTTCTGCAATACCCAAAATACTAATTGGTACAGTTTTAA
>NZ_CAMLHF010000299.1 GCF_946479715.1 uncultured Pedobacter sp.
GATTTGCTTCAGGAACGTGGAGCACCTCACATCAAAATATTTGGTGGTGGTGGTGGAGTGATCCTGCCTTCGGAAATTGCAGAGTTACAGGCTTATGGTATTACCAGAATCTATTCTCCTGATGACGGCCGTAAAATGGGATTACAGGGCATGATTAATAATATGCTTGAACAAACTGACTTCATCACTACAAAATCTTTAAATGGTGAATTAAAAAACATCCCGAAAAAGGATATCAAAAGCATTGCTGCCGCAATAACAGTTGCAGAAAATGACCCTGATGCTGCGCAATATTTTGTAAACGAGTTAAAAAAACTCACCATCAGCAACAATGCACCGGTACTTGGTATTACAGGAACTGGTGGATCCGGTAAGTCATCCTTAGTTGACGAGTTGGTAAGAAGATTCCTAACAGAGGTAAAAGATAAAACACTCGCAATTATCTCAGTTGATCCATCTAAACGCAAAACTGGCGGTGCCTTACTTGGAGATAGAATCAGGATGAATGCAATAAATAACTCCAGAATATATATGCGCTCATTGGCAACAAGACAAGCCAACTTAGCGCTTTCAAAAAACGTTCAAGAGAGCATTGATATCTGCAAAGCTGCAGGTTATGATCTAATTATTGTTGAGACTTCCGGTATTGGGCAATCAGATACCGAAATAACAGAACATTGTGATATTTCTTTATATGTAATGACTCCCGAATTCGGTGCAGCTACCCAGTTGGAAAAAATTGATATGCTCGATTTTGCTGACCTTGTTGCCATCAATAAGTTCGATAAGCGCGGTGCCTTGGATGCTTTACGTGATGTCCGAAAACAATTTAAACGTAATCACAATCTTTTCAATGCAGATGACGGCAGCCTTCCTGTTTATGGCACAATGGCCTCCCAGTTCAACGATCCAGGCATGAACAATCTCTTTACTGCCTTAATGCAAAAGATAAAGGAAAAGACCGGGATCGACTTCAATGCCCAAATGGAGCTTATTGGAGGAGAATCCGAAAAGATTTATATAATACCACCAGACAGAATACGATATCTCGCAGAGATCGCTGAATCTAGCCAGACATACAATGAATGGGTAGATAAACAAGCTGCAATTGCTAGAAAAATGTATCAGTTACAAGGTGTTATTGATCTTTCAACTGAGGAAAACCTAACCAGCACTTTAAAAGAGATTTATCAACATCAAGAGGAACAACTGGACGCAGAATGTAAGAAATTACTACGCCATTGGCCCGAGACTAAAATCAAATACCAGCAAGAGTTCTTCGTATACAAGGTAAGAGATAAAGAGATTAAACAGCCACTCTTTTACGAGTCACTCTCTAAATTGCAAATCCCAAAGGTATCGCTCCCTCGATATAAGGATTGGGGCGACATTCTTCAGTGGTTATTAACAGAAAATGTCCCTGGTGAGTTTCCTTATGCAGCCGGTGTTTTTCCCTTAAAGCGCGAAGGAGAAGACCCAACCCGTATGTTTGCAGGTGAAGGTGGGCCAGAAAGAACAAATAAAAGATTCCATTATGTATCTTTAGGTCAGCCCGCACACCGCTTATCCACGGCCTTTGATTCTGTAACTCTTTACGGAGAAGATCCACATATACGCCCTGACATTTATGGCAAAATAGGTAACTCCGGTGTAAGTATAGCAACGCTTGATGATGCTAAAAAACTATACTCCGGTTTTGATCTTTGTGCCCCATCAACATCAGTGTCCATGACAATAAATGGCCCGGCACCTATGCTGTTAGGGTTTTTCATGAATGCTGCAATAGATCAGCAATGCGAGAAATACATAATTGAAAATGGATTACAAAAAGAAGTAGAAAACAAAATTCTTTCGATATATAAGGAAAAGCAAAGACCAACCTACAGTGGATCTTTACCTGAGGGGAACGATGGTCTGGGATTAATGCTTCTTGGTGTAACCGGCGATCAGGTATTACCAGCAGATGTATACGCCAAAATTAAAGCTCATGCAATAAGTACAGTTCGTGGCACTGTCCAGGCAGATATTCTTAAGGAGGATCAGGCACAAAACACCTGTATTTTCTCTACCGAATTCGCACTTAGAATGATGGGCGACATTCAAAACTATTTCATTACAGAAAAAGTACGCAACTTCTATTCAGTATCAATTTCCGGATATCACATTGCTGAAGCAGGTGCAAATCCAATATCTCAACTTGCCTTTACATTGAGTAATGGTTTTACTTTTGTTGAATATTATCTAAGCAGAGGAATGAATATTGATGATTTTGCGCCTAATCTATCTTTCTTCTTCTCTAATGGTATCGATCCTGAATATTCGGTGATTGGCCGTGTAGCAAGACGTATATGGGCCAAAGCAATTAAAAACAAATACAAAGGAAATGATAGGTCTCAAAAACTAAAGTACCATATCCAAACCTCAGGCCGTTCATTACATGCTCAGGAAATTGATTTTAATGATATACGCACAACTTTACAGGCACTATATGCCATCTACGACAACTGTAATTCTCTTCACACAAATGCTTATGACGAGGCTATAACTACTCCAACTGAAGAATCTGTGCGCAGGGCGATGGCTATTCAATTGATCATTAACAGGGAACTTGGCTTAGCTAAAAATGAAAACCCACTACAAGGAGCCTTTATCATTGAAGATCTAACTGACCTGGTTGAGGAGGCAGTATTGTTAGAGTTTAAACGGATTAATGACAGAGGAGGAGTATTAGGAGCAATGGAAACCATGTATCAACGAGGTAAAATACAGGAAGAAAGCTTATACTATGAGACCTTGAAACACACTGGTGAATATCCTATTGTAGGTGTAAATACCTTTCTAAATAAAAATGGCTCACCAACAATAATACCCGGAGAGGTAATTAGAGCAACAGAAGAAGAAAAACAATATCAAATTACAGCGCTTAAGACCTTTCAGGATAGAAATTCAGACTCATCAACATCAGCACTAAAAAAACTTCAAAAAACTGCTATTGCCGGAGAAAATATATTTAGTGAACTTATGGAAGTATGTAAGATATGTTCTTTGGGTCAAATCTCTAATGCACTTTATGAAGTTGGAGGTCAATATAGACGAAATATGTAAAACAATTAATACTAAAAAAGGCCTGAATTCTTAAACTCAGGCCTTCTTAGTTTTAAAAGATACAGCTTTTAGTTAAGCATGAATCCAGCTAAATTTATAGTCCATTGTTGGATTGTTCATTCTCTCAGCAACGCGCAACAGCCTGTTTGGTAAAGCCATGATATAATCACGTGCTTTTTCTCCAGCTTCATTTAAATCACGCATACTTTCTAGCTTCCACTCTTCAATTAACTGTTGCATGATTTCCACGTAATCAATCGCAGTATATACTCCTAAACGTTGAGCCGCATCAGTAAAATGTCCGAATGTTTGTCCAATTTTCATACCCATTTCACGTAAAAAGTGAGCAGGCATTACGATTTTCTTTCTCATCATATCTTCAAAAGCGACCATGGCCTCATTTGGATCAACTTCAAATATTTTCGACATAAAATCTTTATACGCTTTTGCATGACGTGCTTCATCAGAAGCAATTACTCCACACATTTTAGAAAGTAATGTGTCACCATCCTTTTTAGCTAGAGAAGCTACTCTCCTGTGAGAAATATTTGTAGCTAACTCCTGAAAACTAGTATATATAAAGTTTCTATATGGATCATGCCCGGTTCCTATATCAAACCCATCTGCAATTAAGTACTGAGTTGATATTTCCATCTGGCGCATATCAACACGACCTGACAAGTAAAGATATTTATTTAATAGATCACCATGCCTGTTTTCCTCCGCAGTCCAGTGACGTACCCATTTCATCCATCCACCTTGTTCATTTCTAGTAATCCCGTCCACCATACAAAGCCACGACTCGTATGTCGGTAATGCTTCTTCCGTAATAGTATCACCTATTAAAACAGCTACAAGATCATAAGAAAGATCCTTAGCATTCTCACGTAATAATTTTATATCCTGGTAGAAAGTTTCACTAGTAGAATCAGGCAAAAAATCAGATGGCTGCCAATTTGTATCAATCGGTTTCAGGTATGTTTCCATCATATCAAGCATATAGCCTTCTATATGTAACATTACTTCCCTTCTCTTTTCCGCGAATAAATTCATTCGTTTATATTATTTTAAATTTGTATCAAATATACCAAAATTATTGCATAAAGATGGTTGCACCAATACTTTATTAAGAAATAATCTAAGTGCCCTATCCCTTTATCTGGCTGATTATTTTAAGGTATTTATGAATATAAGAATAACATAGTATTCATCAAGAAGATTTTCAGAAATGTGTATAAACACAAAAACCCTGCAGATAAGCTCTACAGGGTTTT
>NZ_CAMLHF010000300.1 GCF_946479715.1 uncultured Pedobacter sp.
CTGTTCTACCTTAAAGCACATGGTGCAATGGCACAAAACCCATCAACCGTGTTTGCCAGTATGAACATGGGCGTAATTATCCTCGGCAGTCTAATAGGAATATTTATTTTCAAAGAAAAACTAAACAAGCTGAACTACTGGGGTCTGTTTTTAGCGCTTGCCGCTATTATTTTAATAACACTATCCAAGATCTATGCTATTTGATGATACCTATAAAACCATATCCGCTGCTTCCGAAGGGGTTTTTAAAGATAAAGGAAGCAAATTTATTGCTTATGCCTACCCCATCCGTTCAGATGAAGAAATAAAAAACCTCCTTCAGAATCTTCGGTCAGAACACCCCAAAGCTCGTCATTTCTGCTGGGCATTACGCTTAAGTCCCGACAGAAGCGTATTCCGAATCCAAGACGATGGCGAGCCATCAGGCACGGCTGGCAGACCTATTTTAAACACCCTGCTATCGGCAGATATAACAAACATCCTTATTGTGGTAGTAAGATATTTCGGTGGCACGCTACTTGGTGTACCAGGTTTAATTAACGCCTATAAAACAGCTGCTGCAGAAGCAATTAAAGAAGCTAATGTTATAGAAAAAACAGTAAATGATATTTACGAAATCACCTTCGATTATCTGGTGATGAACGATGTAATGCGCCTAATGAAAGATGAGCAGCTGAATATTCTTGATCAAAATTTTGATAACTCCTGCGTGATAAAGTTCGAGGTAAGAAAGGCCAACTTAAATGCTATATTGGGTAAATTAGATAAGATTGATAACCTAGAAACGAAATATCTTTTCACTTCCTAAAATTGATAAGCTCATGCAGGTTTCATAGGTTTGCTATATCAACCTGCATAATATGGGAAATAAAATATCAGAAGCAGACCTGATTATTAATCAGGATGGCACGATCTATCACCTGAACCTCTTGCCCGAAGATTTAGCTCCAACGGTAATTACAGTTGGCGATCCTGACAGAGTTTCAGAAGTTTCAAAGCACTTCGACAGTATCGAGCTTAAAAAAGGAAAACGTGAATTTATAACCCATACCGGTTATTTAGATAAAAAGCGCATCACCGTAATTTCCACTGGCATTGGAACAGATAACATCGACATCGTTTTTAATGAACTCGATGCCCTGGTAAACATTGATTTTGAAAAGCGGGAAGTTAAAAAAGAGCTCACCTCGTTAAATATTATTCGCATTGGCACCTCAGGCGCAATACAGCCCGACATTCCAATGGGCACCATACTTGCCTCCTCTTTTGGCCTCGGCCTAGATGCCTTAATGCAGTACTATATCCATGAACTATCTGGCGACGAACATAGCATTTTAGACGCCTTTAAATCACGGTTTTCGCATATCAAAGGCATTACCCCTTACCTTACAGCAGCCGACAATACACTGCTAAACACCATAGGAAGTGATATGGAAAAAGGAATCACCGTAACCGCTCCCGGCTTCTATGCGCCACAAGGCAGGCAGGTAAGAGCTAAGAATGCCGTACCTGATTTTATCAATTTATTAAATAATTTTCAGCATAGTAACAATAGAATTACTAACTTAGAAATGGAAACCGCAGGAATTTATGCGTTGGCAAAAGCTTTAGGCCATAAAGCCCTGTCAGTAAATGCAATACTTGCAAGCCGGGTCAATTTCGAATTCAGTAAAAATCCGGCAGCAGTTGTAGACAAGGCGATAAAAATGGTTTTAGAGAAAATAATCAAACAAAAATAATGCGTCCAATGTTCATTCGGTATGATTAATGTACATTCAATAGAAATGTTTGGTCAATAGAATTAAATTAAGAATAATATGTTTGGGAAAATAAAAGAGAGATTCGTGCTATCTGTGGTAAATTCTTCGCTGGCTGGTTACGAAGCGAAAGATTTAAATACCGGAAAAAGACTGATCTCTGTAATTGCGGGTGTATATATCTTACAAAAAGGAATCAGAAATATTCGTCAACATCCGTTTACTGGTATAGAAGAAGTAGCACTGGGAAGTATCCTGCTGTATAATGCAGCAAGTGGTTTAAACAAGAAAATAATTAAAAAACCAACCGAAATATCGGATATAAGAAGAAATCAAATTCAGGGCAATGATCCAAGATCTGATGTACCTGCGTTTGTTTAGCTTCCTCCCGTCATCTCGACGAAGGAGAGATATCTTGGAGTAGCATAAACAAGAGATCTCTCACAATGTTAGAGATGACGAACGAACAGATAAACAGAAAAGGCCGATAGTTATATCGGCCTTTTCTGTTTATCTGTTCGTTCGTCATTCTGTTAACACACCCGTCGTCCTGAATTTATTTCAGTATCCCGCAATCGCTAATCCCTATTTCTTAACCGGTTTAGAAGTCATATAAAACGTCAGCTTACCACCACCTGTAATATCAGAATGCTTTATCGTAGTTCCAGCAAGTTGCTTTCCATTTAACAAAACCTTCTGAACATACACATTCTTATCACTTTGGTTTAAAGCCTCTACGGTAAATGTTTTTCCATTTTCAAGTGTTAGCACAGCGTTTTTAACTGCCGGGCTTCCTAAAGAATAATCTTCCGATCCCGGAGATACAGGATAAAACCCTAAAGAAGAAAACATATACCATGCACTCATTTGCCCGCAATCATCATTACCTCCAAGTCCATCAGGCGTAGGCTTGTACTGCATTTTCAGAATCATACGTATCTTTTCCTGTGTTTTCCATGGCTGTCCAATCCAATTATACAAATAAGCCACATGGTGAGCAGGCTCATTACCATGCACATATCCACCAATAATACCTTCCCTGGTAATATCCTCAGTTTCGGCAAAAAACTCATCCGGAAGATGCATCGAGAACAATGAATCTAACCTTGAACCAACTTTTTTATTTCCACCCATTTGCTCAATTAAAGCTTTAGGATCCTGAGGTACAAAGAAACTGTAGTTCCATGTGTTACCCTCAATAAACCCTTGGCCATGAGTACTTAACGCATCAAATTCTTTTTTGAACGAACCATCAGCCATTTTTGGTCTCATAAAACCGATAGACTTATCAAACACATTTTTCCAGTTGCCAGAACGTTTGGTAAATTCATCATAAACATCCGTTCTGTTTAACTTTTTAGCCAGTTGGGCAATGCACCAATCATCATATGCATACTCTAATGTATTTGAGACCGAAGTTCCGCTGCGCTCTGCAGGAATGTACCCCAAATCAATGTAATCACCTATACCCTCGTAGTCGCGGTGATTAGCAGTAGTGATACAAGCATCCAGTGCCTTGTTAGCATCACCATTATAAACACCTTTAATAATTGCATCCGTTAAAACAGAAACACTGTGGTAACCACTCATACACCAATTGTCATTTGCATAATGAGACCATATCGGAAGCATTTTAAGCGCACTCTGATCATAATGGGCCATCATAGATTTTACGATATCGTTGTTTCTGGCAGGCTGCATAATGTTCAGGAACGGATGCAAAGCACGATAAGTATCCCACAAAGAGAACGTAGTGTAGTTATTAAAGCCATCAGCTTTATGTACGTTCTGATCCAACCCTTTATATTCCCCGTTTACATCGCTATAGTTTGTTGGATTGATAAAAGCATGATACATTGCAGTATAAAAATTAGTCTTATCATCTTCTGAAGCATCAATTTTGATCTTATTAAGCTCCTTATTCCACTCTGCCTGTGCCTGCTGTTTTACCTTATCAAAATCCCAACCCTGAGTCTCTACCTGCATGTTTTCCAATGCATTAGCCTGACTAACCGGCGATAGCGCGAACTTTACCTTGATCTTTTCCTGCTCTTCAGTTTTAAAATCAAAGTACATTCTGATACGTCTTCCTGCTATATCAGGAAAGTTTTTAGTCTGGTCAAACTTTCTCCAGAAACCTTTATATGTCTGAGGTTTATCGAAATTCTTTTGTCCGTAAGAAACAAAAGGTTTAGAAAATGACATAGCAAAATACACCGTGCGTGTACGTGCCCAACCATTAGTTTGTCTGTAACCCGTAATTAAAGTATCGTTAACCACACGCACAAAAGTCCACACCGTTTTGTCGTCATAGTTATAAATGCCCGACATCAAATCCAGTATAATATGCGATTCATCAGACTTTGGAAATGTATACTGATGCATACCTACCCTATTTGTTGCGGTAAGCTCCGCTAAAATATTGTCATCGTCTAGTTTAACCTTATAATATCCAGCCTCTGCAACCTCATTATCATGAGAAAATGATGATCTAAAACCCGATTTAGGATCATCGGCGGTACCTGGATTTAACTGTAGCTTTCCTTGCGTTGGCATAATCAGGAAATCTCCCATCCGTCCAGTAAGGCAGATACTTCAGGATAGTG
>NZ_CAMLHF010000301.1 GCF_946479715.1 uncultured Pedobacter sp.
CCACCGAGATCTACACTCTTTCCCTACACGACGCTCTTCCGATCTTTCCAGGTCTGATATTTCTGAAATTAACCTCGCGTCGGGGTATAGTTTTGGATTTTTATCAAATAGACCATCTATATCTGAGGCAATTATCAGTTTATCGGCATCTATTAAATTTGCCACCAATGCAGATAACTTATCATTGTCTCCTAAAATTAATTCCTCAACTGCAACCGTATCATTTTCATTGATAACAGGAATGAAGTTATGCGTGAGTAGTTCGTTGATGGTATTGCGTGTGTTCAGTCGTGAAACTTCATTTTCAAAATCCCTGTATGTCATTAAACACTGCGCAATTTTCAGATCAAAATCAGCAAATACCTCGCTGTAAATTTGCATTAGCTTAGGCTGACCTATAGCAGACAATGCCTGCTTTGATGTTACAATATTATTCCAGGCTTTTATATTTACAAATTGCCTGGCTGTAGCGATGGCACCGGAAGAAACTAAAATTATATCGTAACTATCTTTTAATTTTTCTATTTGCCTGGCAATATCTTCGATTTTTCCCCTGGATATTTTATTAGTTCCGGCAGTTAAGGTTGACGTGCCTATTTTTACAACTATTTTGCTCTTCATGTTTTAATTTCTTATTTGGCCGTTTCCTGTAATAAACCATTTGTTGGTAACGAGCTGTGCTAAACCAACGGGGCCCCTGAAATGGAGTTTCTGCGTACTGATGGCGATCTCTGCGCCAAACCCAAATTGACCACCATCTGTAAACCTTGAAGAAGCATTATGATAAACAGCCGCGCAATCTACTTCGTTCTGAAATTTCGTTGCCGATAATTTATCAGCTGTTACAATAACGGCAGAATGCTTTCCTGAATATTTATTAATGGTCAATATAGCATCATCTATTGTTTCAACAATTCCGAAAAGTATTTTAGGTGAGAGAAACTCCTCTTCATACATCAGATTACTTTCCATCGGTTTTATCGCATCAAACGATTTAAAAAAATCTCCATCACCATAAACCTCCAGGTTCATTTTCAAAGCTTCGGTAAGAATCAGTTCAATTTTATTTTTTAAATCAGCCGTGTTTTTATTAAACAAAACTTTGTCAATGGCATTGCACACACTTAACCTGCTTTTACCATTTATAATAATGTTTTGAGCCATTTCAAAATCGGCATCTGCATGCACGTAAACAAAATTGTTCCCCCGCCCACTGATAATAAGTGGCACAGAAGTATTTTGCTTGATGTAATTAATCAATGCTTCGCCACCGCGTGGAATGATTAAATCTAATTGGTAGTAATTTTCTTTTAACAGCTTTTGCGTTTCTTCTCTATCGATATCTAAATAGGTGACAAAATCTACAGGAAGATTATTCATCTGCAACGCTTCGGCCCAAAGCTTAACCAAAAAAAGATTGGTGTTTTTAGATTCTTTCCCTCCCTTTAAATAAATTTTATTGCCTGCTTTAAAAGCATTGATGGCTGCTTCTATGGTTACGTCTGGTCTTGATTCGTAGATGATCAAAATCCGGCCAAAGGGAACGATCCTGTTTTCTACAAAAATTCCGTTGGGGTGTTTGTATTGGCTAAGAACTCTTCCTTCGGGATCTTCCAGGTTTATTACTTCTTTGATAGAAGCAACCATTCCATCCACTTTTTTCTCGTTCACTTTCAGGCGGTCAATCAATGTCGGATCGAGGTTGCCGGCACTATCCAGGTCAATCTTATTTTGTTGGATTATTTCAGACTTATGTTTTAAAATAAGTTCTGCTAAATCGCCTAATGTCTTGTTCTTTATGTTGCTATCCAAAATCATACTTAAAATGCTAACATTAGTTTGTTTCCCTTTAATGCTGGTTTTTTAGCTTTGCTTCTCATTTTTCGTGATGCAAATTTGGTTGTTTTCAGTCAGCATTCAAAACCTCCCATTTTCTTTCTGTTTGCATTCAAGTATCTTGTTGGAAATATGCATTTTGTCAGCGGTTGATTTTGCAAGTGTCAGAGCGTTTTGTAAATGAGAAATTGCTTTTGTGTTGTCAAAGTCGGTATAAAGTTCTCCCAAAAGTGAATGGTATAAATGATTGTCGGTAAGTTTTATCTTTTCTGCTTCAATTATCGCTTCCTTTTTTCCGTTTACTTTAGCAAGTGCATAAGTTCTGTTTAATGCTGCAATCGGTGAATATTCAATAAGTAGTAGTTGATTATAAAGCTGTAAAATATTTTCCCATTTTTCCTTTGAGTCGGCTTTAATAGTGTGCCAGTACGCAATACCAGCTTCTAAATGATATTTTGAAATTTTATCGCCTTGCGAAGCTTGATTTAAAAAATATTCTCCTTTGATAATCAGTTCTTGATTCCATAGGTCTGTGTCCTGGTCTTGATATAAAATTGTTTCTCCATTTTGATTAAGTCTTGCGTCAAATCTTGACGATTGAAAACACATTAAAGAAAGTAAAGCATTTGCAAATGGTATGTTCATTTGTTCATTTTCAATAAGCAAATAAGCTAATCTCATCGCTTCCAAACAAAGGTCTTTACGCAATGTGATGTCCTGGCTTGAAGAATAATAGCCTCCATTAAAAAGCAAATACAAAGTCATTAAAACGCTAGATATCCGGTCGTCTATATCAGATAAAGTAGGCTGTTCTATTTTAATTTTTTCTGTTCTAAGTTTCTCTTTGGCTCGCTGTAGTCGTTTGTAAATAACATCTTTGTTTGTCAAAAAGGCGTTAGCGATTTCATCAACACCAAAACCACAAAGAAGATTTAACGCTAATCCAATTTGTGCTTCTGCTGGATTACAAGGATGGCAAACGACAAATATCATTGCCAATTGGCTATCGTTAATATTTTTGATAGACAAATCAATTTCTATTTCTTCCGAAGTCGTTGCATTATATTTTAATTCTTTTGAAATGTTTTGAGCAAAAAGTGAATTACGTTTCAAATAATCTTTGGTCTTATTTTTTGCAACAATATAGAGCCACGCTGTTGGGTTTTCGGGCATTCCTTTTAAACCCCATAATTCAGATGCTAAAAGAAAAGTATCGCTTACAATGTCTTCTGCAACTTCAATATGTTCAATGCCAAATAATTTGCAGAGTACAGAAACTATTTTTCTGTACTCTGTTCTGAATAAATGGGGTATCAGTTCTGCCTGTTTCATAAAAATAAACGCCTTTGCAAAAGGGCAAAGGCATTTAGGATTTGCTAAACTATGCTTGTATAACACTAATCTCTCTAACTTCCAGATTTCCACCAATTGTCAAAATAGGACACCCTTTTGCTAATTCAGCAGCTTCTTCAATAGAAGCTGCTTTTACAATACTATAACCTACAATAGATTCTTTAATTTCCGTGTAAGGTCCATCAGTAATTACATTGTCGGCTTTTACAACTTTGCCCGAAGGAACTAACCTATTTCCCCGGTCGGTCAATTTGTTTTGAGCTGCAATACCACCTATCCAGTCCATCCAGCGTTTCGTCGAAGCTTGCATTTCTTCGGGTGAACCCTTGGGCATAGTATTGTAATCTGTTCTAAATATAAATAAGAAATCTTTCATTTTGTTTGAAATTTTAATTGTTAAAAACTAAGTCTACATTTTTTGGATAGGGCGCACTTCAACGTTTGCATTCGATTCTAAAATAGGGCAGCCTTTTGCAATTTCAACGGCCTCATTAATATCTTTGGCCTGCACAATGGTACAACCTCCAATAATTTCTTTAGCCTCACCGAAAGGGCTATCAGTTACTGTCTTTTTTGTGCCGTTAACTTGTTTGCCGGTGCGTTGCAATCGTTCACTGGCCACATGCATCCCTTTTTTAGAAAGGTCACCTAACCAATCCATCATCTTTATCGTTAGAGCTTGTAAAGCTTCGGGAGATTGGTCTGGTTGATAGACATCGCTACCTCTGAATAAAAGAATAAATTTTTCCATGATAAGTCAAAATATTTAATTGTTTTTATAAGTTTTTGCAGACATGCCCTAAGTTAATTTACACTCTGATAGTGGATGATATGAACGCCGGATTTTAATTGTTTGCTATCCACATATTTAAGTGGGCGACACATATCCAGGTTCATCTTGTCGAAAAGACGTACGCCACCGCTACCAGCAATGAGTGGCTGAATGCAGAAGTAATAGTCGTCTATTAGCTTCATTTCTGTTAATGCAGCAACCAGCCCAAGACTGCCAAATGTAAGTAGTCCTTCTTTGCCCTTCTGTTTATAAGAATTAATGTGTGCGGCATCCACTTTTTGTACAATGCTGGAGTTGTTC
>NZ_CAMLHF010000302.1 GCF_946479715.1 uncultured Pedobacter sp.
TAAATCCTGCTATTGCTGAAATAGGACTATATAAGCAGGAAACTGGCGAAGCAAAATAATTAAGATAATCTTAGAAAATGGTTTTCAAGATGATTGCGCATTGCATTTCTGAACAATTCAGGGGAGCCATTTTCCAGAATATCAACTAGTCCTTTGTGCGAAACAAACTTTCCATAAGTAGTGGGTTTCTTAAGCATGCCACTGTTATTTACATAATCAAATATTGGGAGTAGTATTTTCTGAAATTTCTTCATGGTTTTGTTTCCTGTTATTTCATAAAGTTTTGAATGAAAGGCAATTTCATGATCAATTTTAAAAAGATAATCTTTGGCCATTGCCGGCTCATTTTCAACAATGGTTTTTAATTCTTTGATATCTTTAGGAGTGATATTTCGAAACAAGAAGTCAGCCATTCCGATTTCAAGCGTTAATCTTATCTCAAAGATTTCTTTTAAAGTTTCCTCATCCAAAATATAGGGGTTCATACTTTTGCTTAGTATGCCAAAAAGATCAGGGCTTGTAATTACAGTCCCCTTTTTCTTTTTGGTTTCGATTAAGCCCATCATTCTTAATCGTAATAAAGCTTCTCTTACTACAGTTCTACTTACACCCAGAGAAGAGCAAAGCTCTAGCTCGGTAGGAATACTATCTCCAATTTTAAGTTGTTTCGCCTGAAGAAGCTCAACAAGTTTTGTCTCCACTCGATCTACCAGAGAGCTTGTATCAATTTTCTTGAGAGAATTAAGTAAGTCCATTATTTGTCTAAATAGTTAAGTTCAAATGATGAGAATTGGGCATCCTCTGTAGAGGCTCCCTTGAAATTTAGGCCAGGCCGCGGACTTCTATCCCATTGGGGAAGAAAGTCTATGGGATATGCTTTTCCATCTACGGATAATTCTTTCCAATCCGTCGACTGTTGTCTCCAGTAAACGCGGCACGTGAGGTCGGGTTTTACCAGCATTTTTAATTGAATAGGGGTGGTAGGATTGTCAATTGTAGATGTATTGAGAACGGTTTCTTTATTGTCCTTTACCATCCAGAACCGGATTTTATTGGTCTCTATTCCAACACCTATTGCGGCATTTGCATCTCCGTAAATTACCAGGCCTTTTAAAGCGTTGTTAGTATTGACAACGGTTGTTGTCATTTCGTAGTTCAAATGAGATGGACGGATGGTAAGCGCAATACCAGCGTTGTTTTCCTTTTTGATATTGCCCGATAAATAAAGATTCCCTTTTTGCTGTGCTAATTTAGGTGCGGAGTTTCTGAAATCCCATTGCCAATCTACAGATGGATTTTGCGCAGAGAAATTAGCCTTGAAATTATTGGCTGATGGGTTAGTTGATGCCGGTGATAGTTCTTTGAACTCTGGCCACTCATTTTTTCCTGACCAAATAAGCTCGGCAAGCATACCTTGACGGCCTGTGAAAACACTGCTGGCTTTATTGTAGGCATGGTAAATGTAGTAAGGTTTCCCATCAGGACTGTTTACAAAAGTGCCATGTCCAGCGCATTTCCACCATTCATTTTCATATAACAGCGGGTTTTTTGGATGGTTTTCATATGGGCCCTGAAAGGTTTTAGATCTGGCAACTCTAACGTTATAATCGCATTTACTGCCGCAGCAATTTCCAACAGAGTAGAACATGTAATAATAATCGTCCTTTTTAAGGATGCTTTGCCCCTCAAGACCAATGCCGTTCTCGTCTTTCATCATTGTAAATGCATCGCCAATTAAGGATAAACCGTCGTTAGCTAGCTTGCTGCCAAGTATTTCTATTGGTCTGCCGTCCAAACCATATGCTTTCCAGGTTATATATAATTGGCCTTTATCGTTAAATACGAATGCGTCTATAGCTTCTTTACCATACTCAATAATGATTCCGTGGTCTTTGAAATGCTTATCTGGGTATTTTGAAGTGGCCACTCCAATGCAGGAAATGCCGTCTTTTTTACGTCGTGCGGTATAATATATAAAATAGGTTTTGTTGTGGTAATAATACTCAGGAGCCCAAAAAGAAGCATTTGCCCATTCTGGAGTTTGTTTAAATACATAGCCTGTTTGTTTCCAGGTTTTTAAATTGGTGGATTTAAATATTGGAAAGTGTGGAGCCCACTCTGAAGAGGTACCGATGGAATAGTATTCATTTCCTTTTCGGATAATTGAGGGATCGGCAAAATCTCCCGGAATAACCGCTGTTATTTCCTGGGCAAGTAAAGGTTGTGTGGTTGCTGTAAATTGGATTACAGCTAAAAAAAGGAAGTATTTAAAAAGTAATCTCATAATCTGCAAGATAGAATTTTACCTTAATTTTTTAACGGTTTATTATGCGTACATTGTAGGTTAATTGAAAAATCATGGAAATTAAGGAGTTAACCGAATCATTAGGGGTGGCAAAGACGAGTTTGGCAGATCAACAACGTAACTTGAAACAAGTTCAAAATCTTGTTGATGACCTGGGGAAGGAAGCTCAGACATTTGAAATAAAGCTTGAAATATCTGATCTGAAAAAGGACGTTAATAACCAAACGATTTTAATTGAAGAAAGAGAAAAAGAGATATCTGAACTTGAAGCAAGTATTGCGCTTCTAAAGTAAAACGAACTAATTTTCTAAAGCAGAGAGAAATTTTATATTTCTATTAATGCAGTCGCAATGCTGAGACACTACCCTCGTCATCTCTATTTTGTCCTAAATTGTATAAAATATGTCCTTTGAGACAAGTTTGGTGACCTGTATATTTGTGGTATGAATGACGATGAATCTGCTCTCATTAACAATCAATTAAGAAAAAAAGTGGTAATCGTACCGATGTCTGGTCGCACCTTACTACATTTTTCGGGTCCTGTTGACGTTTTTACCAATGCAGACAAGTGTTTAAACTCATCTGGTTCTAAACACGGGTACGATGTTGTAATCGCATCTCCAACCCTAAATAAGCACATACCTACTTTAGCTGGGGCCGAACTGGTTTGTGAGCAGAGTGCCCTGGAAATTACAACACCTATCGACATCGTTATAGTAGCTGGAAATGACTTTCAAACTTTAGGAAAATCGGAATACACTGCTTTTTGTAATTGGCTATCCATGATCAAAGAAAAAAGTAAAAGCAGGATCGGGTCAGTTTGCGGTGGCGCTTTTGTTTTAGCTGAAGCAGGATTGTTAGATGGAAAAAAAGCAACAACACATTGGCAATTGAGTGATCGGTTAAAGAAGGAATATCCACTTGTTGAGGTTAACACGAATCCATTTTATATAGGTGATGGACGGATATATACTTCTGGAGGTGTCTCTTCCGGGATAGATTTGGCTCTTGCTTTAGTAGAGGAAGATCACGGGAAGGATATCGCCATCCAAGTGGCACGCAGACTGGTGTTTTACTTATCAAGACCTGGCTTTCAGGCTCAGTTTGGCAACCTGTTACCTGTTTACGAAAGTACCAATATTGGGCAGAAACTATATGGATGGCTCAATGAGAACTTGGCTCAGCCTTTGGATGTAGGGCGGATGGCCGAACATTTAAATATGAGTCCAAGAAACTTTACGCGGGTTTTTCATAAGCAAACAGGGTTGCCACCTGCCAAGTTTATAGAAAAACTAAGGGTGGAAATGGCCAGAAAATATTTGGAAGATACCGATGTTTCTATTGAAAGCATAGCAGAAAAATGTGGGTTAAGCAACCTGGTCTCCATGAGGCGCACATTTCTGAGACATTTAATGGTTACACCATCCGATTATTGCCGGGCATTCAGGACGTCACTCCAATCTGCTGGCATTAATGGTAGCTCTCAAGCAAATTTATACGGAACAAATTAATCTTAACAACATGAAAATAGCAATTAACGGATTCGGTCGTATAGGCAGAATGACACTGAGGGCATTACAAAATAAACCAGAAATAGAAATTGTCGCAGTAAATGATCTTACAGACATCAAAACACTTACCCACTTACTTAAATATGATACGGCACATGGTCGTTTTCCGGGAGAGGTGACTAGTGATGGGGATGTGATCATCGCAAATGGAAAACGTATACAGTTATTGAGTGAAAGAGATCCTGAAAAACTTCCATGGAAAGATCTGGCAATTGATGTTGTAATAGAATCGACAGGTAGGTTTACCGATAAGGCTTCTGCACAATCACATATCAATTCGGGTGCAAAAAAGGTACTGATTACTGCACCTGCCACAGGGGGTGTGAAAACGATTGTACATGGCGTGAATAACAATCTTATAGGTGACGACCTGATCTATTCTACGGCA
>NZ_CAMLHF010000303.1 GCF_946479715.1 uncultured Pedobacter sp.
GAGTGCAGTTGGTGGTCCGGTATTTCACAAATCTGATTTTGCAAATGCTAAATATTTGTTTCCTGCATATTATGAAGGTAAATGGTTAATTACCGACTGGGTACGTGGCTGGATATTAGCCGTAACTTTCGATGAGAATGGTATGTACAAATCTATGGAGCGTTTCTTGCCTGAGCTTACTTTAAGAGGTCCAATTGATATGAAATTTGGCCCTGACGGTAGTTTATATGTGCTTGAATATGGAAATGGATACTTTAAAGACAATCCTGAAGCTGAGTTAATTAAAATTGAGTTCAATGGTGGTAACCGTAAACCTCAGGTACAGGTGGCATCAAATAAAACAGCAGGAGCTTTACCTTTAAAAGTAAAATTGTCTTCGGCAGGTACAACTGATAGCGATGGTGACGTATTAAAATACGAGTGGAAAATTACCAAAGGCGGAGTGTTAAAACAAACATTTAAAACGGCTAATCCAGAAGTGCAACTAGCAGCAGCCGGTGTTTACAAAGCTACACTTACTGTTACCGATCCACATGGCGCAAAAAATAGTAAATCGGTTGAATTAGTAGCAGGAAATGCAACCCCTGTAGTTAAGTTTAACTTTACAAAAGGGAACTCTAGTTTCTATTTCCCTGCCAGCATAATCAATTATGCGGTTAGTGTTACAGATAAAGAGGATGGAAGCCTTGCTGATAAAAGAATACCGGCTTCGCAGGTTTCTGTAGCCATCAATTACTTGTCTGAAGGATATGATTTAACGGTTGTAGCACAAAATCAGAATCAGTTTGATGTTTCTGCGCAGTATGCCAAAGCAAAGGCTTTAATTAAGAAAAGTGATTGTAATGCTTGTCACGCTGTGGATACTAAATCTTTAGGCCCATCATTTACTGAAGTGGCATTAAAGTATAAAGGAGATAAAACTGCGGAAGGAAAGCTTACTAAAAAGGTTATTGACGGTGGTTCTGGTGTATGGGGCGATGCAATGATGCCAGCGCACTCATCTATGTCTACTAATGAAGTGAACTCGATCATTAAATATGTATTGAGCTTTAGCGAAAAGAAAACTACGCAGAAATCACTTCCGGTAACAGGATCATACACTACAAATGTTCAACCGGATCAGCCTAACAAAGGGAGCTTTATTTTTAGAGCAGCGTATAAAGACCATGGAACTAAACTTGCGCCAGCACAGTTTGGTGAAGATATAGTTGTATTGCGCCATCCTGACGTACTTGTTAACAATACGGATAATGCTAGTGAAATTAGCTTTAACGACAACAAATCTGTTGCAACGGCTAAGACTAAAGGTGCTTATCTGCAACTAAATAAAGTTGATTTAACAGATATTAAAAAGATTGAATTTGTTGGCGCAGACAATGTGTCGGCAGGTAAAATTGAGATTCGTATAGATTCACCTGACGGAAAACTTATCGGGCAATCATCTTCGAAAGAAAACGGTGGTTTAAATACCATCGCAGATATTGAAGCGCTTAAAGGTAAATACAATGTTTATTTTGTGTTTACAGAGCCTGCTGCACGCTTAAAGGCAATTAGTATGAAGAACCTTTAGGGGTTAAATAAATTACCGATGACGGCATGCTTTTAAAGTTGCCGTCATCTAATATATCTTGTTTGATATTTTACCATTCTGATCAACAACAACTTTTTGTTCCTCAAGTAATTTCTTCAATTCAATTTTATAAAAGAATTTTTTACCCTCTTCATAACGATCTACATCACCAATTCTGAAACCTTTGTAGTTTTGTTTAAGGGTATTCAATACAACTGCAGGTAGTTCTGAGGAACGAAGTTCTTTTTTATGTTTAACAATACCTCCTTTATCAGTTAACCAAAGTTCATGGTCTCTTCTGGCGATGTCAAATTCGACATTATATAAATTGCCTTTTCTTTCCCATTCTACTCTTGTAGCTTTTGGAAACGACTTGTTAAAAGCGTTTAATACAGCAGGAGGGACCTCGCTAACGGTTATATCCTGAGCGTAGGATAAGCCAGAAATAAGCAGACAAACCGCAAACAGTAGTATCTTTTTCATGATAAGTTGAATTAGTGTTTTAACTATAACAAAGGAAACAGGAAAACTTCCTGAGAAAATGAAAAAAGTTATTCAAATACTATGGCAAGATTCTAAATTATAGTTTAGCGGTTCTTAATGCATTTATTTTATTGATGATCTGAAGGTTAGATTCCTGCTCTGTACTAATCAATTCTTTAAGTGAAATATGATCCAATAACTGATCAACAGATAGCTGAATCATTTGCCATAAAGAACGCACAGAACAATCTACAGAGTTGGTGCATAGTTTTAATGATCCGGAGTAGTCCTCACAGAACTTATTGCTGTATAGAGAACCGCCAAGCACCTTCATCACCTGGTTAATATTTATGTCTTCGGCAGGCTTGGCTAAAATATACCCTCCTTTGTTGCCTGGTGTACTGTTTATGTAACCCGCAAGGCGAAGCGTACGGGTAAGCTTTGCCACATAGGCGGCAGAAAGTCCCTCTGCATCGCTAATCATAGGAATGCTTGCTCCTTCTTTATCACCATGTCGGGCTATGTGGAGTAGTATCCTTAAGCCATATTCTTCCTGAGCAGTAATTTTCATTGTTTCTTATTATTACATCATTCCTAATTCGAACCGTGCTGTTTCCGACATCATGTCTCTGTTCCAGGCAGGTTCCCAGGTTACAATTACAGTGACCTCATTTACACCTTCAATTTCTTTTACCTTTTGCTCTACTTCTAAAGGGATCGATTGTGCAGCAGGGCATCCGGGAGCGGTAAGTGTCATCACAATCTGTACATTGTTTAATGGAGGCAATATCTCTGTTTCATAGATAAGCCCCAGTTCATAAATGCTTACAGGAATTTCAGGATCGTAAATGGTTTGTAAACAATCGATCACTTTCTGCTTTAATTCTTCTTTATCCATGATCTTTTAATTTATTTATGATCAGTTTTTTGACTCCCAATCGCCTGAAAAGCGATAGCGTAGTTTTTCATTTGTTTTATCATTGACAGTAAACCATTGGAACGGGTCTGCGCCAAATGGGTCATCATGCCTATCTCTCTTATAAAATCCAATCGGGCGTCAATAATTTCAGTAGGAGTATGGCCAGATAATACCTTTATAAGCATACTGATCAGCCCTTTTACAATTACAGCATCACTATCAGCCTTAAAAAATACACGGCCGTCATTATAGGAAGCGACCAGCCACACGGTACTCTGGCATCCTTTTATTTTGTTTTCATCAAGCTTATGTTCATCCTCAAGAGCCGGCAGCTTTTTGCCCATATCAATAATGTACTCGTACTTGTCTTCCCATGAATCAAACAGTGCAAAGTCCTCAATTATCTCTTTTTCTATTTCATGTATCGGCTTAATATTCATTATGAAAGCATTTTTATGGTTTTATGTAAACCTGTAACTAGTGCATCTATTTCTTCTTTTTGGTTGTAAAGGGCAAAGGATGCTCTTATGGTGCCAGGAATGCCAAAGCGCGCCATTAACGGCTGTGTGCAATGATGCCCTGTTCTAACTGCAATTCCTTGATTGTCCAGCAAAACGCCAACATCCTGAGGGTGTACATCTTTAATGATAAAAGATATCAGGCTTACCTTTTCTTTGGCATTACCAATAATAGTTAGACCTGGAATGGCCTGGAGCTGAGCTGTAGCGTAAGCAAGTAATTCTTCTTCATGAGCTCTTATAGCTGGCTTCCCGGTTTCTTTAATAAAATCGAGTGCTGCTTTTAATGCAATGGTATCGGCTATGTTTGGCGTACCTGCTTCATATTTGTAAGGCAGATCATTATAGGTAGTTTTTTCGAAGGTAACTTCCTTAATCATCTCGCCGCCACCTTGAAAAACAGGCATGCTTTCGAGTAATTCTTTCTTGCCGTAAAGCACACCAACACCTGTTGGACCATATACTTTATGACCAGAGAAAGCAAAAAAATCGCAATCCATTTCCTGTACATTGATATCAAGATGTACAGCTGACTGTGCACCATCTATCAATATTTTAGCACCAACCTGATGTGCAGCTTCAATGATATCTTTAATCGGGTTAACTGTACCTAATGAGTTTGAAACATGAACAACAGAAACCAACTTGGTTTTGCTGTTAAGCAAAGCCTTGTAGGCATCCATTACTAACTCACCATTATCGTTAACAGGAATAACTTTTAAAACAGCAC
>NZ_CAMLHF010000304.1 GCF_946479715.1 uncultured Pedobacter sp.
ATCTTAAAATAGCCTTAATAAGCGGATCATAACCCGCATTTTCTATTTGAAAGCGATAAACATCTTCGTTGCCAATTGTAAACAGCACCCTGGATTGTAAAAAAATATTTTCTGACAAGGTGATATACCCATCACGTTCCAAAAACTTAAGGGCGGCAATTGTTTTTACCACGCCCACATTAAATCGCTTACAGAAATCGGCAATATCGAAGTTAAAACTTAAGCCCTCACCAGCACCAAATGCCAGCTGAAAATAATTGCCCAGATAATGATAAATCTTTTTAATCTCGTCTAACGTAGGGAAACTATTGGCATATTTCGCCTGCAGGGCCATCTGATCTGATTTATTGGACAATAGAACGCCATATGATCTTTTACCATCCCTGCCTGCCCTGCCAGCTTCCTGATAATAAGCTTCTAAACTTTCGGGCAAATCCAGGTGAACCACAAAACGAACATCAGGTTTATCTATCCCCATCCCAAAAGCATTAGTGGCCACCATTACACGGATTACGTTTTGCTTCCAGTTTTCCTGCCTTTTAAAGCGTTCTTCCTTTTCAACCCCGGCATGGTAAAAATCAGCAGCAACGCCATTTCGTTTTAAAAACAATGCTATTTCCGAGGTTTCCCTTCGGTTCCGCACATATACCAGTCCGCTACCCTTTACATTTTTAACAATATCTATCAGCTTTCTGTGCTTGTCCTCATCGTTTAAAACCACATAGCTTAGGTTTTTACGCGCGAAACTCTGTACAAAAATCTTTGCATTTTTAAACTGTAATTTCTCTACAATATCATTCCGTACAAACTGAGTGGCGGTAGCCGTTAAAGCCAAAACCGGAACCTTTGGATGAATCTCTCTAATGGCGCTGACCAATAGATATGGCGGTCTGAAATCATAACCCCATTGAGAAACACAGTGCGCCTCATCAACTGCTATAAGATTTACATTCATGTAAGAAATCCGTTCTCTCACCAATTCAGAAAGCAACCGTTCCGGAGACAGGTAAAGAAATTTAATATTGCCATAAATGCAGTTATCTAAAAGGATATCTATTTCCCTTTTACCCATACCTGCATAAATGGCCACCGCATTAATCCCCCTGCCTTTTAACCCCTCAACCTGATCTTTCATTAATGCTACCAGAGGCGAAATAACAATACATATTCCCTCTATAACCATTGCAGGTACCTGAAAGCAAAGCGATTTGCCCCCTCCGGTTGGCAATAATGCCAAGGTGTCATTTCCGTTTAAAACCGATGCAATAATTTCATCCTGTGATGGCCTGAAACTATCAAATCCCCAGTATCGTTTTAATATCTCTACTTCACTCATAAAAAGGTTAAGCCCAAAACTATAAAAATGAACTGATATTACTAAATTGCGGCCTAATTAACACCCGTCGCTTATGAAAACATCATTACTACTATTATGTTTCCTTACTATACTTCATTTCAGCTATGCCCAGGAAAAAAAATGGGACGTTGAAAAATTTCATGGACCTACTAAAACGTTTAATATCAGCACAGATGAGGGTACATGGATGAATTTAGATGTAAGCGCCGATGGCAAAGACATCGTTTTTGATCTTTTAGGTGATATTTATACTATGCCCGTTACAGGAGGCACAGCTGCACTGTTGAGCGGAGGTGTTGCCTGGGATGTTCAGCCGCGCTTTAGCCCCAACGGGAAATACATATCCTATACCAGCGATAAAACCGGAGCGGATAACATCTGGATTATGAACCGCGACGGTTCTAATAAAAGACAAGTTACCAAAGAAACATTCAGACTGCTAAACAATGCTACATGGATGCCAAACAGCGATTATCTGATTGCCCGCAAGCATTTTACAGGCAGCCGCTCTTTAGGTGCCGGAGAAATGTGGATGTACAGTATATATGGTGGCGAAGGTGTGCAATTAACCAAAAGAAAAAACGACCAGCAAGATGCCGGTGAGCCTAATGTATCACCTGATGGCAGATATTTATACTTCAGTGAAGATGTATCACCAGGTCCTAATTTCGAGTATAGCAAAGATCCAAATGGTGTAATATATGCGATCCGTCAGCTGGATATGACTACCGGCAAATTAACCGATTTGATAGAGCAACCAGGAGGTTCAGCTCGTCCACAGATCTCGCCGGATGGTAAAATGATGGCTTACGTTAAACGCATCAGATTAAAATCGGTGCTTGCTGTACAGAACATCAATTCGGGCGAAGAATGGACGTTAACAGAAGATCTTACCCACGACCAACAGGAAACATGGGCTATATTTGGTGTTTACCCTAATTTTGCGTGGACTCCTGATTCCAAAAACATCATTTTTTATGCCAAAGGAAAAATCAAAAAAATAGAGCTCAGCTCATTGGTTATTTCCGATATCCCTTTTAAAGTAACAAGTACGCAGACCATCCAAGAATCGCTGCATTTTCCAAAACAGGTATTCAGTGCTGAGTTTACCTCAAAAATGATCAGACAGCTAACTACTTCGCCCGATGGTAAGTTTGTAGTATTTAATGCTGCAGGATTTTTATATAAAAAAGAGCTGCCAAATGGCACTCCCGAAAGAGTTACAAATGGTATTGATTTTGAATTTGAGCCAGACATTAGTCCGGATGGAAAATTTGTAATTTATACTACCTGGAGCGATGAGTTTAAAGGCTCCATTAAAAGAGCTGATCTGAAATCTGGCAAAACAATACCACTTACTAACGAAAAAGGCCTCTATTACTCTCCATCATACTCAACCAAAGGAGATAAAATTGTTTACCGTAAAGGAGTTGGAAACGATGTTTTAGGATACGCTTATGGTCGTGGCACAGGTATATTTACCATGGCTGCAGATGGAACAGCAAAAACACTGATCTCCGAAAACGGCATAAAACCACAGTTTAACAAAGATGATACCCGTATCTTTTTTCAAGGCAATGAGGATGGCAAAAAGGCATTTAAAAGTGTAGATTTAAATGGCGGCAATCCACGCACACACTATACCTCTACCTATGTTACCCAGTTTTGCCCAAGTCCTGATGGCAAATGGATGGCATTTACAGAGTTGTTTAATGTATACATTACCCCGATGGTTACTACTGGTTCGCCTTTAGAACTTTCATCAACAAATAAATCCATTCCGCTAACCAGGGTTACCAAGGATGCCGGAACTTATTTGCATTGGAGTAGCGATGGCAGCAAATTACAATGGACATTAGGAGAGCAATACTTTAGTCGTGAAATTAAAAACACTTTTAATTTTGTAGATGGTGCCCCTCAAACTATTCCACCACCGGATTCTACAGGTGTTTCCATTGGCCTGCGTCTTAAAACAGATGTGCCCGATGGTATAACTGCCTTAAAAGGGGCCAGAATAATTACCATGAAAGGTGATGAAGTTATTGAAGAAGGAACCATAATAGTAGATCATAACAAAGTTGTAGCTGTAGGTAAAGCAAGCGAAGTAAGTATACCACAGAATGCTAAAGTGATTGATGTAACAGGAAAAACTATAATGCCGGGTATGATAGATGTACACGCCCATTTACGCACAAGCCCTGATGGTATTAGTCCGCAACAGGATTGGTCGTACCTTGCTAACCTTGCTTTTGGAGTAACTACTTCACACGATCCATCAAGCAATACAGAAATGGTGTTTAGTCAATCAGAGATGATCAGATCAGGCCGTATGGTAGGGCCAAGATTATACTCAACCGGCTCTATATTATATGGTGCCGATGGCGATTTTAAGGTAGTCATTAACAGTTTAGATGATGCCTTGTCTAATCTTAGAAGGTTAAAAGCCGTAGGTGCTTTCTCTGTTAAATCTTACAATCAACCTCGTCGTGATCAGCGTCAGCAGATTTTAGAGGCCGCCAGAATATTAAAAATGGAAGTAGTTCCAGAAGGAGGTTCTACCTTCTTCACCAACATGAATATGATTTCTGATGGTCATACCGGCATTGAACACAGCATCCCGGTTGCTCCGGTTTATAAGGATGTAGTTTCATTTTGGAATAATACCAAAGTGGCCTATACGCCTACGCTTATTGTAAGTTACGGTAGTCAGTGGGGTGAGAACTAT
>NZ_CAMLHF010000305.1 GCF_946479715.1 uncultured Pedobacter sp.
CACTTTAAACCAAATGAGCTTAGTGAAGTTAAAAGTGCAGACTTCCCTTCCAAACTGTATGTACAACAACTTATTGAAGAGAAAGTAGCTGACCAAAATATCGATTCCAAAGCAGGTGAAACTATTCTGATTGTAGAAGATAATGCAGAGATTATGCAACTCATAGCTGGTGCCATTGGTAAACAATATCACAAAAGAGAGTCTGTTGATGGGCTTAAGGGATGGGAAACAGCAATTGAATTACTACCCGATCTTATCATCTGCGATGTAATGATGCCTGTAATGGATGGATTAGCCTTATGCAGCAAGCTAAAAACAGATGAACGTACCAGCCATATCCCCGTAATTCTCCTTACAGCCAGGTCATCTCACATTCATCAGCTAAGCGGACTAGAAACGGGAGCCGATGCTTATATCACCAAGCCTTTCAGTATGGATCTGCTGCTACTAAACGTGCGCAACTTATTACAATCAAGAGCAACAATGCGCCAAAAATTTATTCAGCAGATAAATCTGCAGCCACAAGACATCACTATCAACTCCGTAGATCATGCATTTATGACAAAAATCCTGGGCTATATTGAAAGTCATATGTCTGATGAAAATTTTGGTGTACCCGAACTGGCCCAAAAAATTGGAATGAGTCAGCCAGTACTTTATAAGAAGATCCGCACAATGACAACCCTTTCGGTAAATGATTTTATCAAAACAATAAGATTAAAAAAGGCCGCTCAACTGTTAGCAGAGCATAGGTATACCATATCAGAAATTTCTTATTTGGTAGGTTTTAACGATCCAAAATATTTTAGCCGGGAATTTAGAAAGCAATATGGTCATACACCACGCGAGTACATGAAGAACCTCTGATCTCAACACTTATATTTCAATTCCGTTGATATCAGTGGTCAGTATCTCACTCATGTAGTCAAAAAATGGGCGCATATTTTTAAAGGTCAGTGTTGCTTCCTCTAAAAACTGCCCATTTAAAACCTCCTCATCTGAAAATCTTCTGATAAGCAAAAACTGTTTGTATCGTAATAAATCAATGTTTTCATGATCTGCATTGAAACCCTTAGGCGCAGTTTTCAACTGTTCTCCTTTCAATGTATCGAAAGTTGAAATAAATGGCCCGCTCTGTATAACCTCTCTCAATGGTGTGGCATCAAAAGCAAGGTGTTCCCTTATTTGTTTTAAATCCTGTGCCGATGGCCCCCAGAATCCGCCTGCAATAAAACTATTCCCCTTCTCTATATGAAAGTAGTATCCTCCTCTGCGATACTTGGTAGCTCGCCTAAAACTACCACTCCAGTGGGTTTTGTATGGCGTTTTATCTTTAGAAAACCGGGTATCCCTATAAATACGGTACACGCTTTTTCGTCCGGAAGGAGTTTCTATTACGTCATCTACATTTAGGTTCTGCAACAACCCGTCAGCAAAAGATTCTATAAGCTCTTGCTCTTTTTGAAATTCTTCTTTATGCTCGTTAAACCATTCTCTATTGTTGTTTTCTTTTAATTGATCTAAAAAATTTAAGCTAGAAGGATGTATTTGAGGTTTTGAATGAAGCTTTGCCATATGCAAAACTAAAAAAAACGATTGCCAAAACGAATATCAGCTAAGCGCTTTTGTGCAAATACTAGATACTTAAACTCAGAATAACTGCAAGGCAACTCAGAATCAGGATAATAAAAACAGCTTTAAATAAGATATAAGTACTCATGAGACGTAATTTAAATTCATATTATTTTATTACCCGAAATTAAATCTAAGCTAATTATGTGCATAGTAAAAATCGACCGAATTTAAATAATCCTATTTTTTCTTTTTCTCTGTAATGGCCTTAAAGCCAGTTTCAAGTACTTCCTTCAGCAACTCCCTACTATAACTGTTAATGTAAAGGCATATATAAGGGTAGTCTTTGTAGTGCGGTGTAATGAAACAGCTTTCCGGATATTCCTCCAGGAACCTTTCCCTGCTTTCAAAATCTGTCCTTACAGCAAGCCATTCACCATTCTCGTGCAGCCTGCAAAGCAAGTTCTTCTTAATCTTTATAGAAGGGGTATCATAATGCGATAAGCTATCAGACGCGTCTGGAAATTGCAGCGCAATTTGTCTTACAGGTTCAAAATCAACTGGATTGAAATTAATAGCCTTCATACATATAAAGATAGAACATCAAGCACAAACAATAACAGATTGTATAAAAATTGTAACATTTCAATGTTTAAACCATCACAGCGTGTCAATACCTTAATTTTATCATTAGTAATGACAGAGAAGATATATTTCATCAGTGGTTTGGGAGCCGACAGGCGAGCGTTCAAAAAACTTGTTTTCCCGCCCCGTTTCGAGCTGGTTTATCTGGATTGGATCCCTGCATTAAAAAATGAGTCGCTGGAAGCATACGCGCTCAGATTAGCAGCTAAAATAGATAGCTCTTCTCCGTTTTACTTGGTTGGCCTATCCTTTGGTGGCATGCTAGCTACTGAAATTTCCAAGAAGCTTAAGCCATCACATACTTTTCTCATTTCCAGCACACCAATTTTTAAAGAACTGCCATGGTATTATCGGATGGCGGGTAGTTTAGGCTTACAAAAAGCAATCCCTATCAGCCTGTTAAAACGAGGAAACAACATTGGTTTGAAATTTCTTGGCGCTAAAACACATGACGAGATTAAACTACTGAAACAACTTGTGGTAGATAGTGACCCATTTTTCATGAAATGGGCACTAACTTGCATCTTAAACTGGCGGAATAAAGAAAGACCCCTAAATTTAACCCATATTCACGGAACGGCCGACAATATATTGCCAATCAGATACAACAAACCTGATATACAGATCGAAGGCGGCGGACATTTTATGGTTTATGCCAATGCAGATACCATCTCTAAATTAATACTAAAACAAATTGCAGATTTATAAATATAATATGTTAAAAGAATCATTAAAAACACTCCTTACAAGAGATTTAAATAAGGTAAAGCTTGAAATCGAGCAATATCAGCATGAAAAAAATATTTGGCGAACCGAAAATTCAATAAGCAATTCTGCAGGTAATTTATGCTTACACTTAGTTGGGAACCTGAATACCTTCATTGGAGCAGAACTTGGTAAAACCGGATATATCAGAAATAGAGAACTTGAATTTTCACTAAAGGATGTTCCAAGAGGTGAATTAATTAAACAGATTGAAGATACCATTAAAGTAGTTAGCCACTCCATTGATCAACTAACCGAACAGGACCTGGAAAATGAATATCCCGAAGTAAAAGTTTTAGAAAATGATAGGTCAGTAAAATATATGTTGATTTACCTAAGCTCACATTTAGCTTATCACCTTGGTCAAATCAACTACCACAGACGCCTGTTAGATGTCTAATTTACTTTTAAGCTTTCTAATACTGAACAAATTGAATAAACATACCGATTTGAATAATAGTTAAATTAGTTCTAATGCTTTTTAAAGCATCAGGCATACCCTGAAAGGCCTTTAACGAGTAAGGAAATTTATCTTATTGTAAACAAGTATGAAAAAGTTAGAACTAAACAATTTAGGCGTTCAAGAAATGAACTCGGTTGAAATGACAAAAACTGATGGTGGTGGCATAGTATGGAGCTCTTTAGGTGCTTTATTAGGTAATGTTACTACTACTGTAAACGCTGTTCTTGGTGATACAACACAATTTTTATCTAAGCAACTAGCAACTGTTTTCAGTTTTATCCGTACTCTATAGGGGAGTTAGATTTGAAGGCCGGATGATTGAATGTACCACATTGAATTGTCCGGTCTTTTTTTGCCCATAAAATTCTAAATATTATCGCTAAAGTCCGGAACTAATTAATTGATTTTAATTATATTAGTAATGCACTTATGAGGACTTTATCATTTCTGATCCTTCTGTTGGTCATTACCGGCTGCGACTTTAAAAATAAGTCTGCTGATGCATCTTTACAAACGCTAACCCCTATTGAAGGCAGTAAAAACCTATACCTAAAGATCGGAAGAGCGTCGTGTAGGGAAAGAGTGTAGATCTCGGTGGTCG
>NZ_CAMLHF010000306.1 GCF_946479715.1 uncultured Pedobacter sp.
GAATCAAGCGCCTGCATTCTTAATGTGTAATACTTGTCGTTTAATGCCGAAAGTAAAACTTTTGCACCTTCTGCATCTTTTTTGCTTTTTCCTGCCGCTTCTATCGCCTCAAGCCTGTCCATGAATAAAGGAGCATGTGCATATTGAAACGCAAACTCAGCTAAAGATTTATGGTCATCTTTTTCAGCTAATAAAACCTTGTCGGCGTCAACATTTACAAGGTCAGGTTTGGTTGCACTAGCAAATGTAAAAGTCTGTGCAGCATCTTTAAATGTTACCTGATAGCGCTTTTTATTGCTTCCGGTATACACATCTATGGCCATAGGTAAGGTAAAAGGATCTCCCGCCTGAGTTTGTTTAAGTGTTACTTTTTGTGTTTTCGCACTTTCATCCCATGCATAGTCTATACTTATTTTCGGGTGACCGGCATTAAAATACCATTGGTTAAAGAACCAGTTCATGTCCTGTCCACTAGCTTCCTCCATGGCTAAGCGTAGTTGATGAGCTTCTCCATTTTTAAAAGCGTTTTGTTTCAAGTAGATATTTAAACCTTTAAAGAAAACCTTATCGCCCAAATAGTTGCGCATCATGTTTAAAATGCGACCGCCTTTTTGGTAAGATACAGCATCAAAAACTTCTTCTTTATCAGCATAATGAAAACGTACCAGGTTCTTTAAAGACTCTTTTTTAGAGCCTAAATACTGGCTCATGTCTTCATAATTGTGCGCATGGGCAGCATCTTTTCCATATTTATGCTCTGCCCATAAATATTCGCTATAGTTGGCAAAAGATTCATTTACAGTTAAATTGCTCCAACTTTCGGCAGTAACATAATCGCCAAACCATTGATGGAACAATTCGTGCGCTATCGTACTTTCTGCCTGTCCGAAATTTTCATCAAGCATCTCTCTTGGTGTGCGTTGTACGTAAGCACCGTGTAAGGTGGCAGTGGTATTTTCCATTGCGCCACTCACATAATCACGAACTACAATCTGGCTATATTTATTCCAGGGATAATCAACCTCAAGTGTTTTAGAATAGAAATCTATCATTTCCGGGGTAAGCCCGAAAATTTGTTTGGCATAAGGTGCATAAGCAGGTTCCAGATAATAGTTTACTTCTTTAGTTTTCCATTTATCACGATAGATCTTGAAATCGCCAACTGCCATCATAAATAGATAAGGAGAATGTGGCAGATCCATTTTCCAGGTATCTGTACGGGTTCCATTGGCATTTTTTAGCTGACTCACCAGTTTTCCGTTTGATAAGGTTACGTAGTTAGCTGGTGCAGTAATGCTAATTTCGGCTGTAGTTTTCTGATTTGGTTTGTCTATTGTTGGAAACCATGCCGAAGAAGCTTCTGTTTCGCCCTGCGTCCAGATTTGTACCGGTTTCCCTTTAACTGCACTGTCAGGATTAATAAAATAAAGACCTTTTGCATCGGTTATAGCGGCACTGCCCTTTACTTTTAATTCATCAGGCTTTGCCGTATAGTCAATAAAAATAGTGTAGACTTCGCCTGGTAAGAATTTCTTTCCCAACTGTATTTTTAACTGCTCCTCATCGTAAGTGTATTTTAACGTTTGCAGGTTTTTGCCATTTACTAAAGCAATAGTTCTGATATCCATGCCCTGTGCATCCAGAGTTAGTGAATCTGTTGGGTAGGCGTAAGGCTTTAATGTTACCCACTCTTTACCAATTAGATGGCGTTTTGAGTAGTCGAACTTTACATCTAGTTTTGTGTGTACCAATGCATTTATTTTTGTAGATGATGCATGGTAAGGGGTGTCTTTATCTACCTGAGCCCAAACACCGTTGGAAGTTAAAATGAGTGCCAGTACAATACAGGCCGATTTGCAAAATAAGTTCTTCATTAAAGCTAATTAAAGCGCCCAAGTTACGTATTCGTAGTAATAAAGAAAAGTAACAGTGTTGTGTGCGTATTTTTTGTTTATTTTTATGAGCATAATCTTAATATTAAATTTTAGGTAAAACAATTTTGGCTATGAAAACAACATTTAAAAACAGCCTGATCGCACTTGTCATTATGTTCCCTATTTTTGCTCAGGCTCAAAAAACCAATACATTACAAAAAATGGCGATAACTTATCCGGAAACAAAGAAAGAAAACATAAAAGATACCTATTTTGGAACTGTAGTAGAAGATCCGTACCGTTGGCTGGAAGATGATCGTGCTGAGGATACAAAAGCATGGGTAAAAGCAGAAAATGCAGTAACCCAAAAGTACATGGCCCAAATTCCTTACAGAAAAGCCATAAAAGAGCGGTTAACAAAGTTGATGAATTATGAAAAGTATTCTCAGCCATTTAAAGAAGGCGATTATACTTATTTCTATAAAAACACGGGTTTGCAAAATCAAAGTGTGCTGTATCGTCAAAAGGAAGGTGGGGAACCCGAAGTATTTCTTGATCCGAACACGTTTTCTAAAGATGCAACCACCTCATTGGCCGACATCAGTTTTTCTAAGGATGGTAGTTTAGTGGCTTATCAGCTATCGGCAGGTGGCTCAGACTGGACCAGCGTTGTTGTGATGCATTCGGCCGATAAATCAATTATTGGCGATACACTGATTGACGTAAAATTCTCGGGTATAGCCTGGCAAGGCAATACCGGCTTCTATTACAGCAGCTACGACAAACCTAAAGAGGGAAGCCAGCTATCAGGTTTAACAGAACAGCATAAATTGTTTTTCCATAAACTGGGAACACCACAAAAAGACGATCAGCTGGTATTTGGAGGTGCAAAAACTCCGCGAAGATATATTGGTGCAGGCTTAACAGAAGATGAACGCTATTTGATTATCTCTGCTGCTAATTCTACCTCAGGCAATGAGTTGTACATAAAAGATCTTTCTGTAGCCAATTCTGCCATTATCCCTGTGGTTGATAATTTTGAGCAAAACCATAGCATTATTGATAATATTGGCAGCAAGTTATACATATATACAAATCTTGATGCACCAAATGGACGCATTGTTACTGTTGATGCTGCCGATCCCAAACCTGCAAACTGGAAAGACCTGATCAAAGAAACAGAGAATGTATTAAGCCCATCAACCGGAGGAGGCAAGTTATTTGCTAATTACATTAAGGATGCAGTTTCTATGGTATTGCAGTATGATATGGACGGTAAACTGGAACATGAAATTAAGTTGCCCGGGATAGGTACTGCTGTTGGCTTTGGCAGTAAAAAGAAGGAACTTGAGTTGTTTTATACCTTTACATCCTATGTTTATCCAACTACAATCTTTAAATATTCGGTAACTACAGGCCAATCTGAAGTCTATAAAAAGCCGGGTATCGATTTCGATCCTTCAAAATACGAGTCTAAACAGATATTTTACACTTCTAAAGACGGTACTAAGGTGCCAATGATCATTACCTATAAAAAAGGAATAGTGCTAAATGGCAAAAACCCTACCGTTTTATATGGTTACGGAGGTTTTAATATTAGTTTAACTCCTGCATTTAGTACTTCTATAGTTGTCTTATTAGAGCAGGGAGGTGTTTATGCAGTCCCTAATCTGCGTGGTGGTGGCGAGTATGGCGAAAAATGGCATCTAGCAGGAACTAAATTGCAAAAGCAAAATGTATTTGACGATTTTATTGCTGCGGCCGAGTATTTGATTTCAACTAAATATACTTCTAAAGATTATCTGGCAATAATGGGTGGTTCAAATGGCGGATTGCTGGTAGGGGCTACGATGGCGCAGCGACCAGAACTGTTTAAGGTGGCATTTCCGGCCGTTGGGGTAATGGATATGTTGCGTTATCATAAATTTACGGCAGGAGCAGGTTGGAGCTATGATTATGGAACGTCGGAAGATTCAAAAGAGATGTTTGAATATTTACATAAGTATTCACCTGTGCATGCTTTAAAGACAGGAGTAAAGTATCCAGCAACCCTGGTAACCACTGCTGATCATGACGACAGGGTAGTCCCGGCGCACTCTTTTAAGTTTGCTGCAACACTGCAGGAGCGGCAGGGAGGTGAT
>NZ_CAMLHF010000307.1 GCF_946479715.1 uncultured Pedobacter sp.
GGGTTATAACATTACCTGATCGAGTTCTTAGCAAATATGCCATTTTTATACTAAATGACAACACTTTTCCCCTCAAACTCGAAAGAATCATCTTAGGTCCCAATTGCCCTGAAATGCATCTGAACAAAAGGCAGTTTGAGGTAATGATTGAAGAAAAGGGATTACCTAATATTAAAATTGAAAATTCAAAAATTGAATCTTATAGGAAATCTTAGTAAATACATACATATATAAGCATGATACATACTCGTTAAACAAGTTACAACTTAGATACAATCTTTTCAAGCAATTTAACATTCCCTCTAGTCGTTTTGCATAAAGGTTTCAGTGTATCATCGACATACTTGTCACATAACAAATCTATATTTTTAGAATTGGTATAATAAACTGGTAAAGAAAATCTTTTAGGATACAATTTCGGGCTAGTAACAAATTCAATCGACGTTGTATCAAGAGAACAAATAATCCGACATTTTGTATCCTTCACTATCGCTGCTAAATGCGGATCATCAAAATCTTTATGTTGAATCAATTGTTTATTCTCCCTCTCATACTGGTCAATTAAACCAGCATTACCAATATGAACTTTTCCAATCTCTTTTAAAAATCGGATAATAGTCAAATATTTCTTACACAAGAGAAGCTCTTGCAAATATTTATTTCCTCCAAAAACGATAACCCCTTTACCTTTTAACACCCACTGTAACACAGGTGAAAAATTTTCGTGGTTTGCTGAGGATCTCGAAAACACATTAGCGATGCAGTTTGTATCAATGATAATTGGCATTATAATTCTAATAATTTTAACTCTTCATCAATAAAAAAATCACGGTAAGCAGGAGGAACACTGGTTTCATATTCACCATCCTTCCCAATTGGAATTATTGAAAATTTTGTTGTGTTCCTATTTCGTTCAAAAAACAAGATTTGGGCTGATGGTTTATCTTTCGATTTATTAGCCTTATATAACTCATGCCTAAATCGGTTAATAGTAAAATCGCTATGCGTCTCAATTACAAATTTATTCTTATTTAAAATAAAAGAATTAAATATCAAGCTTCCAAATGCAGCTTGAGCTTTAGGGTGCAAGTGAACCTCTGGTTGTTGTATTGAAAATTCTTGGTTTGTGCTAGATAAAATCTCAATAACAAGAGGAAGTGCTTGAGAAACACCATATCCAACATTTGTAAGCTTAATTTCTAAATTATTATAAGAGACATTAATCTCAAAAGGTGCACTATTCTTTCCACCTAATTCTTTAATATTGATTTTATCAAACAATTTGCTTTCCTTTCCAAAGTCTTCTAAATACTTCAATAATTTATCATTTTTATTTTTCTTTGCCTTGGCGATAAGTTTTCTTAGTAAAAAAGGAATATGTTCGCCTTCCGGAGAATACTGTATATTGTAACTTTCATAAATCCGTTTTGCTTTAGCTCTTATAGGTGCTATCCATAAATAATTTTGAAAAAGGGGATAGGTTTTAAAGCTACCCTTTCTAGAGGAGCCAACTTCTTTCTTATCCTTTTTCAGCCGAATGTTACTTATTTCATCTTCAATGAGGTTCATTAGGAGACTTAACGGTAGCTTACCAGCTCCTGCATTCATTCGTTTTGATGATTGATTATTCACCCAATCATTTGCCCATTCCTTTAAGAGTTTATTCGTACCTTTCTTAAAAGAATATGAGACTGATTGAATTGAAAGATTAATATAAATATCAAGCCCATCATGGGTAGCTTTCACTCTTGATATATAGGGAATATTATCTCTTCCTTTAATTTCAAAAACAATCTTTTTTGTTGCACCTTCATTACTTATGGTACGTTCCAAGCCAATATAAAATGCACCTTCCGTAGAATTCTTACTAAGAATTTCATCGAAATATCCAAGTTCCACATTTTGTGTATTAAACTCCGAGTAGAACCAAAATTCTTGACTAGAGAGCACGTTAATTAACTTTAACAATGCCGTTTTTCCAGTACTATTCTCACCAACAAGAAAATTGACATCTGCCAATTGAAGACATGCTTCCGAAAATCCTTTAAAATTTTTGAGATACAGTGAAACTATTTCGTTTGGTTTATTTGTCATTATATAGCAACATTACTATTATAAAATATGGATATAAGATAAGCTTAAAATTGTTTCATCAGAAATGCTAAACTATTAGGGATCACAATTTCATTCAGGATTAATAAAAAGCAAACTAAATTGAATGCACTGTATAAGTAATTGGATATGAATATAAACATATTTTTAATAGACAAACAATTTAGATTTAAATTTTGTTTCCGCTTCATATACTCCAACTACCTTTCCAAAGCTATGGCCTTTAAAGTGCTATCCCCGAGAACAATGGTGCTTAATGACTGTCCCTCAAGAAATCATAGTTTGCCTCTTACTATCTAAAAATAAATCCCAAACGCATTTTGTCTTACTGCCCAAACATCAATAAGGGACACATAGGGATTTAATAGCATATAAATCAATAATCTTAACGCCGCCTTTAACTCCTTAACCATCATACCCAAATAGCTGGCTAAATAAACGGCAGATATCCTATTAAGGTTAAAAAATAAACACCTTGCAACTTTTGATATCTTTCTGTGGAGAAATAAGGAAAACACAATTCCATGAACATACACTGATGGCGTAAATCATAAGCCCCGATTCTATTACTAAACTCAGGTTTGTAATCCATAAACCCAGAACAATGATCAACAAAGATTTATTCTATTGTATCAGCGGCCAATCTCCGGACATCTACATGAAACCCGCTCCTAGGCTAATCGCCCACCCCCAATGCAACAGCTAATATCTTCCTGGAAAAAGGCTATGTAAAAGAATTTTACTCAATGGATGGCATATCCCGTATCTATTCCTGGTTCTGGGGGCCAGGTGAATATATCATCCCAACATCCGGGTATAGTAACCTTATCCTGTCTGATGATGCAAAGATTAGAGAGATGAGCTATAGGAGTGCTATCAAATTATTAAGAAGTAGAGAAGAGGCAAGGCAACTCTACAAAGATGTTAGAGAAGCTCATCGCATCCAAATAGCAGAAAGGATAAAAGAGATAAAAACCTTCACCCCCATAGAGCGGTATATCAGCCTCATCACTAAAAAGCCCTGGGTCTTAGAAAAGATCCCAAAGAGTGATATCGCTTGCTATCTGAACATCAGCATGGAGGCTTTAAAAAAATTCAACGGCATAAAAGCATAATAGAATATTACCCAAATTTGCAAAGGCCTCTCCTTGCTCTTTCAAAGGTCTCTCACAGGCCTGTCATTGCTCCATGCATTCCAGTTAAAATAATACCGCCAAAAGGAAAAAAAGGCACACTTCTGCACAAAACGGACATCTGCATTTGTGAAAAACCAGCGGCAAAGTAGTTTTGCTCCCATCGGTACCGAAAGTACGAATCCCGGGAAGACGTTCCCAGGCCGCGTACGAAAGGCAAATGGGCAAGCCTGCTAACTGCCCTGCATTTTTTCACGTTTAAAATTTGCAGAAATGTCAAACGCTAACAACAACCTTGTCACCCGTAAAAACAGGGGTTCGCTTGGTAAACAAGTCGTATTCAGGGAACGCGCCGGTAACACCATCATGTGTAACTATCCCAAACCCAGAACCGGTGAACCTACAGCGGATCAACTGATGATCCGGGAAAGGTTCCTGGCTGCTGTCCGCTACGCTAAGGCTGTAAATGCTAGTCCGGCCTTAAAAGCGGTCTACAAATCGGTAGCGAAGGAAGGTCAGTCTGCCTACAACGTTGCCATGGCAGATTTCTTCAAAGCACCCGAGATCAAAGCCCTCGATGAGCTCCAATATACAGGCCTGCCAGGCAGCATCATCCGCATCAATGCGGTGGATGACTTCAAGGTAGCGTCTGTATACGTCACCCTCCTGAACCAGAATGGAGATGTTTTGGAACAAGGCCAGGCAGTAATAGATCCCAATAGTCAATATTGGA
>NZ_CAMLHF010000308.1 GCF_946479715.1 uncultured Pedobacter sp.
CCCGTTATTAGCGGTTTGAACAACAGTAGACGTTCCTTTAATTTTTACGGAAACGCCTGGGATGGGAAGCCCATCTTCAGTTGAGGTGACTTTACCTGTAATCGTTTTTTGCTGGGCAAATGTTTGGGAAATTAGCAAAAAACCAACTGTAATAAACAGAAGTAGTTTTTTTTTCATGAACGATAGTTTGGTTAATAAATTTAAGTTCTCGTTTGGCTGTTTGCGGGGAAATACGGTTTTTCAAAACACGCAATTACACGCAAAAAATCAAACCTCTAGTAAATATCATAAATGTTTTTCACTTATTTACAAAATAAACAACTATTTCATTCTTGTTACACAAATCAATATTGCACAAACCTGCATAAACCCGCATTAAATTATTAATCGTTTTTTATTACTTTAGTCAAAAATTAAACCGATGCTGAAAAAAGAAAGACATGATTTTGTGATGAGGCAGATCAATTTGCACAATCGCGTTCTTACCTCAGACCTTGTTCAGTTGCTGAATGTTTCTGAGGATACCATCAGACGCGACCTCCAGGAATTGTCAGACAACAATAAGCTGTTCAAGGTACATGGTGGCGCATTATCAAAATCTTACCAATCTTCTTTTGATGATAGTTCGGTATATGCTAAGGATGCAAAGATCAGCATCGCCAAAAAAGCCATTTCACTTATAAAAGATGGCATGGTTGTTTTAACAGGCGGAGGAACTACCATAATTGAAGTAGCCAAGCTTCTTCCGGAGAATTTACACGCTACTTTTTTTACCATTAGCCCCTTTGTAGCGATTGAACTTGCCAAATATGCAAAGATAGAGGTGATTCTTATTGGGGGTCTGTTCTCTAAGAACTCGCAGGTAACTTACGGTGGGCATGTGATCAATCAGTTGTCGGAAATCAATGCCGATCTTTGTTTACTAGGAACAAGTGCACTTGACCCAACTGATGGCTTAACAGATACCGATTGGGAAATTAATCAGCTAAAAAAAACCATGCTTAACTTTTCTAAAAGAACTGCGGTACTCTGCATCTCCGAAAAGCTTAACATATCATTAAGGCTCAAGGTGGCAACTCTTGAAAATATTCATTATTTAATTACCGAGCTTCCTGCAGACGATGTAACCTTAAATGATTACCATCGTAAAAACCTACAGATTCTTTAAAAAGGCAAACAGATTTTACCCATACAAATCGATGGAACACCTGCCCTATCGCCAAAATTGATGGCAGTACCCGTTAATGTTTCATTTGCCAATACGGCAAACAGAACAGCTTCTTTAGCATCCGGATTTATTTGCAGGTCTTCTGTGGTATAGAACCTGGCATTGGGCAATCCGTCTTTAAGCTGCCTTACAAGCAATGGGTTATGCATACCACCCCCACTCATATATATTGATGGCTTTTGATTATCGCCAAAGCACTTTTCAATGGCATCAACAATAACCTGAGCGGTAAAACTGCATAGGGTTGCCATTACGTCTTCATTATTAAGGCTGCTGGTTTTTGATCGCTCCTGTGCAGCCTTTAAATACTTCAGATTAAACAATTCCGGCCCTGTTGTTTTGGGAAACTGTGCAGTTAAAAAATCTGACTGCATCAATTCCTTAAGCAATGCAGCACTTACCACACCCGCTTTAGCTATTGAAGCATTCTGATCAAAATATAGTCCTTCGTAATGATGCTGAACAAATTGGTCCATTAAGGTATTCCCTGGGCCAACATCTGTAGAAAACACCTTTGCGGCATCATTATCACCCGGTAAATAAGTAAAATTGGCTATCCCTCCTATATTTAACATTACCCGATCTTCTCTCTTTTCAGAAAACAGCAGATAATCGCCATATACGGCAAGTGGCGCACCTTCACCACCAGCTGCAATATGCTTTTGTCTAAAATCACATATGGTAACGATGCCTGTTTTTACTGCGATATGATCTCCATCGCCTATTTGTAAAGTGCCATTCGGATAATTAGACAACTTGTGCAAAGAGGCCGGCGCATGAAAAATAGTTTGTCCGTGACTTGCAATTACATCAACATCTTCAGGCTTTAATTCCCATGATTCGATTGCCTTTAAAATCATCTCTGCATGGATTAATCCTATTTTTTCATTCATTAGGCAAACCATTTGCAGGTCTGCATCTTTTCTGGAAAATATAGCTTTAACCTCTGCTTTAAAAGCATTAGAATAAGGAACCGTTTTAAAATTCTTAACCTTAACCTTAGTTGCCGCTCCGTTTCCGCTAATACTGCAAAGGGCAATATCCAATCCATCAAGCGAAGTACCCGACATTAATCCGATTATTAATCTTTCCTTTTTCTCAATGGTCTGAAAAAGTCTGGTCCAGTTAATATTCATAGTTAAAATTTTGTATCCGCAAGATATTAAATCCTCACATGATTCACACTTAATTCACTATTTCTTCACAAAAAGGTACCTGTTTGTGGGCTAGGTGTGAAGGATGTGTGAACAATGTGTGAAGAAACTCCAAATCAAATAAAAAAATATTTCAGGCTTGCTATTTTCAAAAACACCGTTTACTCAACATCTCAATCGATTGTGTAAAACACAATACCTTATAGCAACCGGTTAACGACCTGAATTTAGCCTTTTTACCAAATTAAAATTCTTGTTATACTCAATAGAGTCGCTATATTTACTGCTCCGTACAAACTTTAAGAACAAAAATAAATGGCAAGATTAAATCTTCTGGAAGAAACGCGTTTTGAAAAATTACCCGTTTCTGTCTTTGAAAACCCTAAAGCCGCATCACTTAGCGTGGCTAAACGTATCGGGGATCTGATTAAAGAAAAACAAAAGAATAACACTCAGGCTGTTTTAGGTTTAGCTACTGGAGCTACACCTATTGCAGTGTATGCAGAATTAGTAAGAATGCATAAAGAAGAGGGTTTAAGCTTTAAAAACGTGATCACGTTTAACCTGGATGAGTATTATCCAATGCAGCCAGACGCTGCGCAAAGCTATGTTTCTTTTATGAACGAGCATTTGTTTGATCACATCGACATCGACAAAAACAATGTTAACATCCCTGATGGAACATTGAGTCTAGAAGAAATTCCTGCTTTTTGCCTTGCCTATGAAAAAAAGATTGGAGATCTGGGAGGATTAGACATTCAGATATTGGGTATTGGACGTACCGGTCACATTGGTTTCAATGAGCCGGGTTCTGCACCAAATTCCGGTACTCGTTTGGTAACTCTTGATGACCTTACAAGACGTGATGCTGCAAGAGATTTTGGTGGTAAATCTTTTGTGCCTACAAAAGCAATTACCATGGGTATTGGTACTATATTCAAAGCCCGCGAAATTATTTTGATGGCATGGAACAGAAAAAAAGCTTCCATCATTAAAAAAGCTGTTGAAGGCGAAATTTCAAGTGACGTTCCTGCTACCTACCTACAGCTTTCTGAGCATGTTGAGTTCATTTTGGATCAGGACGCAGCTTCTTTATTAACCCGTTTTGATACGCCTTGGTTGGTAAAAGATTGCGTTTGGGATGAAAAACTAACCAGAAAAGCAGTAATCTGGCTGGCAAATCATTTAGGTAAACCTGTTCTTAAACTTACCGAAGATGACTACAATAACAATGGTATGGCTCAGTTGGCTATCGACAGAGGCCCTGTTTACAACATCAACATAGACATCTTTAATAAATTACAACATACTATTACCGGATGGCCGGGCGGTAAACCTAATGCCGACGACTCGCAAAGACCGGAAAGAGCTGAACCTGCTAAAAAGCGTTCAATTATTTTCTCTCCGCACCCTGATGATGACGTAATTTCAATGGGTGGTACTTTTATCCGCTTAGTAGATCAGAAACATGATGTACACGTAGCTTATCAAACTTCCGGTAATACTGCGGTGTGGGATGATGATGCACTTCGTTTTGTTGAGTTTAGCATAGACTTTTCTGAAAAAATGGGTCTTGGTAAAGACGAGTTA
>NZ_CAMLHF010000309.1 GCF_946479715.1 uncultured Pedobacter sp.
CCAATCAGAGATACACAAGGTAGTGAGGGACAATGGCCGGGGCGCAGCGCGTCCGATGTGGTCTGCTCCGTATTTCCATTATGTAAAAATTAAAAAAGTTGCTGAGTCTGAAGCCAGATATACAGCTATGGGGGTGCAAACAACTTTAGCCGAAGGAGGTGGAGGTGATTACGGACCAAATAGCGGAGGTTTTGACCAATTAGGGTTTGGAACATTAATGTACTCTTTACCTTGATGTAGTCATCGTCATCCTGAAATAAATTCAGGATGACGACCTTACCTTTCTGGACACCTCATTTAACGCGTAATCCAGAAGGTATTTATAACAGGATCGGCTGTTTGCAATTTGGGTTCATTGCTATTACCATATTGCCAGGCTACAACCGTAACTTTTACCGGAAAACGACTCCCTGGAGGAATTTCAAGAAGACTCAGGCGGTTACCTACAATTTCTGCGGGACCATCCTGCACATAAAAATAAACCGGCACATTTGCATCTGAGCTGGCTTTAAGCTCAACCCCTTTTTTATTTTGCTCAATCCCCTTTTTATTTTCCGACTGATCCGGAATAGGTAAAAAAGTAAGATGCTGCGCCCTGCCAGCATTATTCCTTGGAGGAACAAGCATCTGAGCCTGTTGCACAGCTGGCCTATACTGCTCATCGCCCGGATGGCTAACAGCAAACCACAATTCATAACTATGTGGGTTTTGCCAGAATCCGGACTGAGGTTGAATCCGAAAAGTAGTGTCATTGAGCCTGATCATCGGGCCTGTAATTCGCTGGATCACGATTGATCCTGCATTACTTACATGCCTGATACGCTCACCAGCAGAAACTCCTGCCCACACCGCCGGACGGGGACTTCCCCCCGGTATAGTATCATAGAAAGCTGCGCCTAACTTAAAGGTTATCCCATCGGGAAAGGGTTCAAATTTCAGATTAACCTGCTGATGTGTATTCTTTTGTTCAACCTTTTTCCCATTTTGCACATAAGCAATAAGCTGAACTTTTTTATGGCGATGCCTGGCCTGATAATCCATAGTGACCTTTGCCATTTCCTCATCAAAATACCAGAAAGCTTGTGCAGGATCCCCTTTGTACCGACCCACCGGTGCTGCATCTGCCTTTGGAAGCTCATCCCTACTCCACTTATCAACCAGCCAGCCTGTTTTAGTTGGGTCCACTGAACGTAATCTGGCTTTGCCGGTACCTTCGGCCCAGCGGTACTGCATTACTTTCTTTATGTACAGCGCAATATATTTACACTTTTCAGGGCTACTTGCAAAATGCCCCTCTGCTGGACTTGCGAGCATACTTAAAGGCAGCAGCGGATGTGCAGCTCTTTGCCTTAATCCTTCTGTAGCCACACTTTCAGCAGCCTCATACTCTCCCATGGTTTCCAGGCAGGGAATAAAATCTATGTTTCTTGTTCCCCAGATATCCGGAGCAAAAACAGGATGGCGAAAATAAGGCCATTGGCCACTAACTGAAATTGCAGCAAGTGCTCTTTCCGGGTTCCATGCAGCCATATAATATGGAGCACTGGCTGCTGCAGAATGCCCCATTCCAATAAACGGAGCATCACGCAATTCATCATAACCAGATACATCAGCCAGGTCATTCATAATGTCATTAAAAACAGTTCCCGCCTCCTTGCTAAAATTAAAAAAAAGATCATACGCCGGGCTAACCCAGACCTGGGCGATGCCTAGCTTGCCCATAGCTTTTCTGAATTCAGGGTCCTCCAGAATGGAATGTTCTTCCATGTTGTTCTGCGAAAAAATAAAAGCTTTAACCTTTTTACAATCAGGCGGAATCCATAAATAAGCCCTGCAGGGCTTATCGTTTTGAATAGTCTTCACTGCTACTGACCATTGCCAGACTGCTCCTTTCACGGGAATTGACAGGACCACAAAAAAAAGAACAATCAGTAGGTTAAACTTGGTTTTCATCATTTAGTAATTTCTCTGATCCAGATGGCCTGTCCTCCTGAAGCAATTAAATCTGCATCAATTATCGTTTTATGATCTACCGGTTTCCTGGTTACCCTTACTTTAGTAGCTGTTGCAACCGAAGGATCATCTGAATAAATACTGGCAATATACTTTTTATCCTTGGGTAAAAAATTTAAAGCTATTTTAAGTTTACGTGCCTCGTTGTTGGTTAGCGTTCCAATAAACCAATCTTTTGCTTTTCGCCGTGCAGTGGTAATGTATTCACCAGGGTTTCCTTGTACAACCCTGGTTTCATCCCAGGTTGTCGGAATTTTATCCCAGAACTCCAGTTCCGGTTCATCTTTGGAATAAGCTGGCTGATCATACCAATATAACGTTTGTAGCGGGCTGTAGTATACTGCTGCCATCGCCAGCTGATGGGCATGACTGGTTTTGATCCGCTTATCATAGTAACAAATGGTATAATCTGCTGCTCCAGCGATGTATCGGGTAAATGGCATAATGGTATTACTGGTGGCATCCGGCATTTCTTCATTTCCTCTGATCCCTTCTGAAGTTAACAGATTTGGCCAGGTACGCTGTTCCCCGGTTGGTCGCCAATCGTCATGGATATTCACCATAATATGTGCGTCAGCTGCCTGTTGGATAGCCTTTTGCACCCATGTTGTCCAACGATGAGACCCTACCTGTACAAAACCAAATTTCACCCCTTTCACTCCCCATTTCTCATATACCTTAAACAAACTATCAGATTGACTATACAAAGCCTGGAGATTTACATATAACCAGATACCAACACCTCTTTCTTTTCCATAATTGATAATATCAGGAAGGTCAAAATCAGGAATAGCGACCTTTGTAGCATCAGACTTAAAAGTAAATGAGGGGCCATACCATTTCCAATCGAACAGGATATACTGAAGATTGTGTTTTACAGCAAAATCAATATTCGCCTTCGCATCTGCAGTGGTCTGGGTCATTACCCTGATGATCTTGCCCGGCTTAATCCAGCTTTCATCCTTTATCTTTGTTGGGGTATTAAGGTTAAGCAGCAAATAATTGTTTTGTATAAGATCTCCGGGCTTTTCTGCTACCATCACCACTCTCCATGGTGTACCAAATGGCGAGATCAAATCTGCAGGAGTATACATGGAAGTTAAAATGGTATTGGATTTTTCGGTGCTCAATTTAAATTTGGTACGGGCATAATCAACCATCTGCGCCTCAGCCAGACAGGCGTATAAGCCACCAGGAAGTTCCAAGGTTAAAGGCCTTTCTCCCTCATCCGGCCAATTCTTTAAAGGCAATAACCGGTAAGGTGCCTGAGCCCATGAAGCATGCCAGGCATTAGTTCCTTCCGGCAATGAAAATTCGGTATTCTCAGACACAATCCGATAATAGGTTCCCTTCTCATTTTCGGGAAAGAAATACCGGAATGCTGCGCCCTCATTATATGCACGTATTTCTATATGGATAGGGTAAATTGGATTGTCTTCTTTTACTGCTTGTATGGTGATGGCCTGATAATGATCCCTGATCTGGCTGCTCTCGCCGGTTATGGGTGTCCATACCGTATCCTTAGCTCTACGTACAATTCCGGTTATCTTCAGGTTCTCAAACCATTTCTCACGACGGTCAACCTTTAAGGCCATCGCCTGCTCGCTTAAGTGATTGTCTAGCTGTAAATCTAACAGGGATTCCAGTATAATGGGTTTCCCCTTAAAATTTACCGTGTAATACATAGCACGGGTACTGTCGGTTAACTGCTTCTGATAGCATGTTATTAAGATATTTTTATCAGGAGAATACAATTGTTGAAGAGATCCTGAAACCAATTGCTGTGCTCTAACGGAACTAAAGAAACCAGCGAGAGCAACAACAAAGGTTAAGAGTGGTTTTAATTTTCTAAGCTGCATAAATATTTGAAAGTAGACACGTTTCACGTAAAATCTGAACTGCAC
>NZ_CAMLHF010000310.1 GCF_946479715.1 uncultured Pedobacter sp.
GCCGGGGATAGAGATATTCTGTTTATCTACAACTCTTCCTTTTATTTCTTTAGCCTGGGATTTAGTTGCAGAAGGAGGAAGCCCGGATCGCCCTTCCTTCTTTTTGATAAGGATGTTTTTATTTACAATTTTAAATGCAAATGCGCTGTCTTTGAGACATTCTTTCATTGTCTCTTCAACTGTAGAATTTTTTACATTTAAACTAACGTTTCTTTCTTTTAGATCATCGCTGTTGTACACTACGGAATATCCCGATTGTTGTTTAATAGCTTCAAAAATCTTTACTATTGGTGAGTTCTTTTTGGATATTGTAATTCTTTGTCCTGGTTTTGCAGATACCTGCAAACAAGTGAGTAAAAGAAAGAGAGTTGTTAAGATAGCACTAAAATTTATTGAAAATTTAAGTAGTGGTATAGTAAATACCGTTTCATACTGGTTTAGCTTCATTTGGATTAAGTTAATACTTGGTTAGTAGTAAAAAACTGCGGTTCCGATTTTCGGAAAAGGGATAATTAAAGGTTTTTATATGTTAAACCTTTTCATTGATTATTTAAGATTTCTATTTGGTTATAATTATTTTCTTTCTGTTTTGTGCATTTACTATGGTATACTTCAGATCGAAATAGCTCAGGATTTCTAAAGCATTTAGTGCGTTTGTATTTCGATGAATATCACCCCAAAGTTTGATATCGGGTATTGGCCCCTTAAACTCGAAGTCAACATCGTACCAGCGTGCCAGTTGACGGACGACATTCTGGATGTCGGAATTTTGAAATTGGAATAATCCGTTTTTCCAGGCAATAACGTTTTCTGTTTTAACGCGATTGACTTGTATTATGCCATTGCCTTTTAAGTTAGATTGCTGACCTGGTTTAAGTAGTGCTGATTTGTTGCCTTTAAGCTGCAAGACCCTGACGCTTCCTTCAAGTAGCGTTGTTTCAGTTGTAGGCTCGTCTTCATAGCTATTGATGTTGAAATGAGTTCCAAGTACCTCCACTTCCTGATCCTGGGTTAATACTTTAAACGGGCTGATTTTATTTTTTGCAACTTCAAAGTATCCTTCTCCTTTTAACTTGACTTCTCTTTTGTTTCCATTGAAGGACGTAGGGAATTTTAAGGATGAAAGTGCATTTAGCCAAACATGTGAACCATCAGGAAGGATAATTTGATATTGCCCGCCTTTTGAAGTTGTTATGGTATTTATGTTTTTGGGATTTATCAGGTTGGTTTGATTAGAAATTCGGGAGTATGAAATTACGCCTTCTTTGATTTTGGTAATTCTCATGCCTCCCTGATCAGTTATTTTTCCAATTGGTGCAGTTTCCAGATATATTTTAGAACCATCTGTTAAAGTCAAAAAGGTTTTATTGATACCTGGTGCGAAATCCTTTTGATCGGTTTTTGCTGGAGCCTGTACCGCATAATTAGCTGGGGCAGGCTTTTTAAAATAGAAATATAAGGCAGCAGAAGTTGACAATACAAGGATCACAGAGGCTGCAATCCGCTGCAATTGGTATGTGGTTTTTGTTTTATGTGGTTGCGGTAAGGCATGGTAAATATCATAAAGATCTTTTTTTATGATATCGTCTGTCAGTTCAACTTTAGTTTCTTTTTGGATTTTATTATAAACAGATTCTATCCAGGCTATTTCTTCCTCAGTGCATTGTCCTGTCTGATATCTATTTAATAGCTCTTCTATTTTCTTTTTTTCCATGCTGACGGATCGTATAATTGTCCTTATTAATCTAAAGACCTTTAAGAAATGTCCAGGGCGTAGAAAAAAATGAAAATTTATTTGAGTAGCTTAAAGAAGCATTAATATTAGTAATGTAAACAGCACAAGAAAGGCCTCTAGTTTAAGTCTTAAAATTTTTAGGGCATTGTTTACCTGTTTTTTTACTGTACTCTCAGATAGGTCTAGCTCATTGGCTATCTCTTTATGAGTGAGGTAAGATTTTCGGCTCATATTCAGTATCTGCCGCATTTTGGCAGGAAGCTCATTGATATGGCTATCAATGATTTCTACAAGTTGTTTTTCTCTAATCGCATAGTCTGTAACTATCTGCGTTTCAGTTGTGTTGTTTTGCTGTAAGAGTGTAGAGTATTTTGATTTAACTTGTTGGTGGGAAATAGTCTTCAGTGCCTTGTTACGGACTGCTACATATAAGTATCCGGCAAGATTTGTATTTAATGTGAAATCCGATCTCCTGTTCCAGAGTGTGGTAAATACTTCCTGAACTAAATCTTTAACCTCATCTCTGTCTTGCAGTATTTTGTATGCACTATTATATAAGGCAGAGGAATAGCGGATATATATTTCTGTGAAGGCGGCGTGGTCATCCTTTTTGAATAAAAGAACCAATTCATTATCAGTATAAGATTGGTAGGATAACATGGTTATCTAAACATTGAATTAGATTTGGTTAAGAAGGATGCAAGCTATTGCCCCACATCTGTTGTAACCAAATCTAATTAATTTTTAGACAAATGCAATAATGGAAGAGGCTGAGCTCTTATCCCTTATGCGTTTCAACCCATTTACGGGCGTTTACAAAGGCTTCCATCCAAGGTGTAACTTCATCTTTACGTTCTTTAGGGTAATTTGCCCAATGCCATTGGAATAATGAACGCTCAATATGCGGCATCATTACTAGGTGACGACCAGAATCATCGCACATCATTGCTGTGTTATAATCTGAGCCGTTCGGACTTGCAGGATAAGTTTCATAAGCATATTTTGCTATGATTTGATATTTATCTTCCGAGTAAGGCAATTGGAACCTGCCTTCACCATGTGAAACCCATACACCCAATGTAGTTCCTGCCAATGTAGAAAGCATAACTGAATTGTTTTCTTGTAGGGTTAACGAGGTGAATATACTTTCGTGTTTACCACTTTCATTGTGCAGCATTTTTGGTTTTTCTGCATGGTCTTTATTGATTAAGCCAAGCTCAACAAAAAGCTGACAACCATTACAGATTCCTACAGATAATGTATCTGGTCTGCTAAAGAAGTTTTCTAGTGCAATTTTAGCCTTTTCGTTGTACATAAAAGCTCCTGCCCATCCTTTGGCTGATCCTAAAACATCGGAGTTAGAGAAACCACCAACCGCGCCAATGAACTGTATATCTTCTAAAGTCTCTCTGCCTGCAATAAGATCAGTCATGTGAACATCTTTTACGTCAAAACCTGCAAGGTACATAGCATTAGCAAGTTCACGTTCAGAGTTGCTTCCTTTTTCACGAATAACAGCGGCCTTTGGTCTTGGTTTTGAAGTATCAATAACCGGTTTCTTTCCGTCAAACTGAGCAGGGAAGTTGTATTTAAGTACGTGGTTTTTATAGTTGTCAAAGCGTTCTTTTGCTTTTACTGGTCCACTTTGTCTTTTATCTAGCAGATAAGAAGTTTTGAACCAAACATCACGTAAGTGATCAATGTCAAAAGATAAGGTGTCTGAATTGTTTTTTACCTGTAGGTTGGCAGTTGAAGTAACTTCACCAATTTTGTAATAAGCAACACCATTTTTAGAAAGGATAGCCTCAACATCCTCTCTTGCCTGGAATACAATACCTATGTTTTCAGCAAAAAGTAATTTTATAATATCTTGCTCACCTAAAGAAGAAAGATCTAACGATGCACCAAGATCACGATCAGCAAAGCAAAGTTCCAGTAATGTGGTTATTAAACCGCCGCTACCTATATCATGTCCTGCTTGTATTTTATCAGCTTTTATTAGTTCCTGAAGTGTGTTAAAAGTATTTTTAAGTTGATCTGCATTTTTAACATCAGGTGTTTCATTGCCAATTCTGTTTAAGATTTG
>NZ_CAMLHF010000311.1 GCF_946479715.1 uncultured Pedobacter sp.
TCCACAGCACTTGAAGCACTTACTTTTAAATCGGTGATTAAACCTGATTTTAAACTATAAACCCAGGCATGCACACCAAGTTCCTGACCCGATGCCCATGCATTTTGTACAATTGAAGTACTCATCACATTTGCAGCTCCCTCTATGGCATTCAGCTCCACTAGACGGTCGGATCTCTTTTGTGGATCTTTAATGGTCGACATTTCACGCTCGTGTATGCGAATCACATCTTTAATGTTTCTTAACCAGTTGTCAATCAACCCCACTTGTTTATCGCCAAGTGCGGCATTCACACCCCCACAGCCATAGTGACCGCAAACAATGATATGTTTTACTTTAAGCACATTTACTGAATAATCCAGAACACTTAACAAATTCATATCTGTATGCGTAACCACGTTGGCAATATTACGGTGTACAAAGACATCACCAGGCAAAGTGTTAGTGATCTGATTAGCAGGCACACGACTGTCTGAACAACCTATCCACAATACTGGCGGTGCCTGACCGGCAGACAGGCGTTCAAAAAAATGAGGATCTTCTTTAAGAGTTGCAGCAACCCACTCTTTATTTCCCTTTAATAAGCTTTCATAAGTAATCTGATCTGTATGTTGTTTTTCTAATTTCGCGCACATAATATTTTAGTTATTAATTTCTTCAATGACTTTATTGTTCAATTTTGGCACGGTATATTGCTCTTTAATATTTTCTAAAATTACAATAATACCTTTGGTATAAGCATTGTGCTTATAATTAAAAATGGTTTCCAATACATCGGGATCTATGTACCGTGAGTTGGATCCATCAATGATCACGTTAGTTTCTTTAGGTATTTTATTTAATACCACCTGAATGGCAGCCTTATTTAAGAAGGATACTTCTTCGGCCAGTTTTATTCTCAAATTCTTTTTATTCCCCTCTTCCTGTATTTTGTAGAAGTATGGATTACGCATATTGGTACGTAATAGATAAAATATTGAGAACAGCATACCTATCGCAACGCCTTTTAACAAATCTGTTAACAAAACAGCTACAATAGTAATTACAAAAGGAACAAACTGATCCCAGCCTTTGTGGAACATATGTTTAAAAAGCTCTATACGTGCTAATTTATATCCTGTTACCAGTAGAATTGCGGCCAGACATGCCAAAGGAATCATATTAATGATACCCGGTATGAAAAGCAGAGATAATAGTAACCATATTCCATGAAAAATAGCTGACATCTTTGTTCTTCCGCCTGCATTTACGTTTGCGGAGCTTCTTACAATTACCGATGTTAAAGGCAATCCGCCTAACAAACCGCTAACCATGTTTCCTGTACCTTGAGCAACTAGCTCTCTATTTGTAGGCGATACACGCTTAATTGGATCTATCTTGTCTACCGCTTCAATACTTAATAGTGTTTCAAGACTGGCAACTACCGCAATTGTTGCAGCAACAACCCAGACTTTTCCATTCACTATCTGTGAAAAATCTGGCACGGCAAATAAACCTGTAAATTCCGACCAGCTGTTAACAACTGGAATCTCTACCATTTGTTTTGCTTCCAAAGCATAATTCCCGCCCTGAAAAACAATTGTAAGCACAACTCCTATTACTACCACTACCAGCGGAGCGGGAACAATACTTAATTTTTTAAATTTTGGCCAAAAGACCAAGATTAAAATTGACAATACACTTATTACAATAGCAGCCAGACTAAAATGGCCTAGTGCCCCACTAATAGCTGAAAATGTATTTTCATTATCTTTTTGGAAGAAACTTTCATCACCAAAAAAATCTGAATCTACCCCGAGCGCATGAGGAAGTTGTTTAAGTATCAGGGTTAATCCGATTGCGGCAAGCATCCCTTCAATTACACTTGAGGGGAAATAATTACCGATAGTTCCGCCCTTTAACAATCCAAGTACGATCTGAATTACACCTGCCAAAACTACTGCAAGTAAAAAGGTCTGGTAAGCACCCAATTGGTTAATAGCCCCCAGAACGATTGCAGTTAACCCGGCAGCCGGCCCACTAACACTTAATTGTGATCCACTTAAGCTGGCGACTACAATTCCACCAACTATACCTGTTATAAGACCAGCAAACAGAGGTGCACCAGAAGCTAAGGCTATCCCTAAACATAAAGGAAGGGCAACAAGAAATACCACAATACTTGATGGTAGGTCACGCTTCAGGTTCTTTTTTAATATATATTTCTTTACTTCCAATCTTGAAAAGATTGAGTTTCCACTTTGCATAAAACTATGTTTTAATCTTTTAAACTAATTTCTAAAATTGCATACCTATCCCTTGTGGAAGGCTACGCATAATAAATTAGCTCAGATTAGGAGGAGGTGTAGGTACAGACGGATGGAATGGATCGAAATACCGTTTGAAATTATCTATAAAGCTATTCTTTATGCCGTAAAGATGCAGCACGGATGTCCACACGTAATCGTGCTGAAAGTCAATCTTATAATCGAAGAGTTTTACTTTTGCCTTACCGGGATCTCCATCGGTACTATGCTCGGCTTCGATTTGCATGATTACAGAAATCATGATGTTCTTATCAATATGACTAAAAAATACCGGCGCACCAGAAATTACCATCTTCGCAGAGAAGATACTTAAAAAGGTAATAACTATTAATAAACGGTATTTTCTTAGAAACATTTGTTTTTATTCTTTCACCTAACTCTCCAAAAATAGCTCCAAACATTGCTTATTTACAAATTATCATGTAAAAAAAATGTAATTTAGTTGTTGCGTCCTCATAATTTGTAGTTCTATTTTTTAAAAATCTAGCGCTATTTCAAAGAAAAATGTTTCATTTACCGTAATTTAGGCGATCAAAATTCTTTTTACTCATTCATGAAAAAAACACTGTTAAGTCTGGTATTTCTTTACCCGGTTATCCTTTTTGCTCAAAGTAATAATGCTCCCTCGACTTATGATCCACATGAAATTGCAATTACAGGATACCTGCAAACACAATTTCAAAAAGCACAGTCTGGCGGCATTTCTTCTTTTTCGGGTGGAGATTTCTCAAAAAACTCTGATAGTCGTTTCATGATTCGCAGAGGTCGATTGAAAATTGACAGGGCTGACAAGTATTCGAGCATTGTTTTCCAAATAGATGCCACACAAAATGGCATTCAGTTAATGGACGCATTTATACAATTGCATCAACCTGACTCAAAAGATCTGCTACTAACCGCAGGCTTATTTAACCGCCCCTTTGGTCACTCTATAGTTTACTCTTCTGGATATAGAGATTTCCCGGAAAGAGCGAGAGTTTTCCAAACATTGATGCCCAGGGAGCGTGATATTGGCGCCATGGTTACTTATCACCCCAGTAAAATATTTAATTTCCTGACAGCAGAGTTAGCTGTAATAAATGGAAGTGGATACAATGCCAGAGATTATGACTCAAGAAAAGATATCATAGGAAATCTTGGCTTTAAATTCGACAGTCTGGCAAATAAAAAACTTCATATAGGCTTTGGCGGATCTATCTATGAAGGTTGGGTACGTAATGATACTGAAAATTACTACTCTTCCACTTCATCAGGTTTTAAAAAAAATACAAGTCCCGATAATGTAGGTTACTTCGGTAAACGCGAATATTATGGAGCCAACTTACAGCTTGAATATGACAATACTTTTGGCAGAACCATATTTAAGGCTGAATATCTTCAAGGCACACAACCTGGGGTAGCTGCTACTGCCAACATATTAGGTCCAGTTGCTAGTATGAGTTTCTCGGCACAACCTGCGACCGATTTATATCTGCGTCAGTTTTCTGGTTATT
>NZ_CAMLHF010000312.1 GCF_946479715.1 uncultured Pedobacter sp.
GGCAGAAGAAGGCGCAGAGAAGAGAAGATTAATTATGCTGTTTACATGCCCGCATCAAATGCTTTAACGATGTCTCAAAATTATGGTGATGTAACTATGGGCGACCTAAATGGGCCACTTTATGTAAAAGTACAATATGGCAATTTCAAAGCACAGAACTTAAATAGCACCAATAACTATATCTCTGTTCAGTATGGCAACAACAATGTTCAATCGGTAAACAAAGCCATTGTTAAACAGCAGTATGGATCTGGATTAACCATTGGTTCGGCTACTACACTTGACATCGACGCACAATATACCGGAGTTAATGTGGGCAACATTAAAGGAAACGCAATTATTAAGCAACAATACGGTTCTGGTCTTACTGTTGGCTCGGTAGAAAACCTTGATCTTGATGTTCAATATGCTAATGTTAATGTAAATACCATTAAGGGAAATGCCAAAATCAGACAGCAATACAACAATATCAGCATTTCATCTGTAGGAAATCTCGATTTGAATGCCCAGTATACAAGCGCAAGTATTGGAACTTTAAGAGGCGATGGTAAGTTTGATATGCAATACAATAAACTAAGCATTGATGAGGTAACCAATGGTTGCAAATTGCTGACTGTTGATGGAGGATATCTTGGCATCTCTATTAATTTTAACAATTCCTTTAACGCAGATTTGGATGTTCATACCAGCTATGCTTCATTTAATTATGGAGACAGGGTTTCAGCTAGAATTACTGATGGAGGAGACAGAGGGTCGACGACTAAAAACTATACCGGTAAAATAGGTAATGGGGGTGGCGCCAGAGTAAAGGTCAATTCTGATTACGGCTCAGTATCATTTAAATAAAATTATAAACCAAACACTACTAAAGCTTGTTGATAATTCAGCAAGCTTTTTTTATATCTTAGCTTCAAAATATAATTTGAAAATTATGGAATTTTTGAGCAGCCCGGAAGCTTGGATATCACTACTGACCCTGACCATTTTAGAGATCGTCTTAGGGATAGATAACATTATCTTTATTTCTATCCTGTCGGGCAAATTACCGGCTCATCAGCAAAAAAAAGGCCGACAATTGGGTCTGGCTCTTGCAATGTTTACCCGCGTGCTTTTATTATTATCACTTACCTGGGTGATGACTTTAACCTCCGAATTGTTTAATCTTGGTAACTTAATAGGTGTTTCTAATGCAGAGTGGTTAGCAAAGTTGTCAATATCCGGCCGCGATCTGATCCTTATTGTAGGAGGGCTCTTTTTAATTTATAAGAGCACTCATGAAATACATGATAAACTGGAAAGTGAAGAAGAAAAAGAAATAAAAGGGAAGGTGCATTCCTTTGCCGGGGTAATCATACAAATCTTACTTTTAGATATTGTATTTTCTTTAGACTCCGTAATTACTGCCGTAGGTATGGCAGAGCACGTGGAAATTATGATTGCTGCAGTTGTTATAGCCGTAATTATAATGATGTTCTCGGCAAGTGCAATAAGTAATTTTGTAAACGACCACCCTACAGTAAAAATGCTTGCATTGTCATTCCTGTTGTTAATTGGCGTCTCGCTGTTAGCCGAAGGTTTAGATCAGCATATTCCTAAAGGATATATTTATTTTGCTATGGCTTTTTCAGTTTTAGTAGAGATGCTGAATCTGAAAATGAAGAAAAATGCGAAAAAACCTATTGAGTTGAGAAATACCCCTCGAGAAGAGGAAACTAAAAACTAATACCATTAATGATTTCTTTTTTTGAAGCCTCCCTTGCTGAGCTTTCCATCCATAGAATTGGAAATAAATCGCAAGACGAATTTTACGTATTGTCTGAGCAGTCTGTAGCAATACAAGACAACATGCTGAGCAACCTATTGCAGCAGTATTTTCTTAGTCCGTACGAAAAGGTAAACGAGATTTATCGTTTCTTTCATCCCAACTCAGATCTGAATTTAAATGAAGTGTACCATTTTGCGTCAGAAATATTTGAAAAGGGTGAAACCTTTCACGAAAACAGTAAAGAACTTGCTAAGTACCTGTACGATGTATCAGGGCACCCGAAAATAAAATCCGGAGAGCTTTACCTTGCTTATTTCGAAAATGTGCAGATAGAAGGAGAGCTTCATGATGCCATTGGTATCTTTAAGTCAGAAACTAAGGAGACTTACTTAAAAGTATATCCAGAGAATAGCGGATTTGGTTTAAGCTACGAACAGGACGCGATTAACATCAATAAGCTTGATAAGGGCTGTCTTATCTTTAATACCGACAAAGAAGAAGGTTACAGAGTAGCCGTGATAGACCAAACTAACCGTAGCGCAGAGGCTGTTTACTGGAAAGATGAGTTTCTGAAATTGAAAACCAGAAATGATAATTTCAACCAGACAAACAATGTACTGGGTGTATACAAAAACTTTGTTACCGAGAAACTGGATCAGGAATTTGATATCTCTAAAGCCGATAAAATAGATTTGTTAAACAAGTCTATGAAATATTTTAAAGAGAAAGAAAGCTTTGATATTGATGAATTCTCGAATGAAGTTATTGGCAATTCTGAAGGAATTGAGGCCTTTAAAAACTATAAGAAAAATTACGAGGAAGAATTTGATGCGCCTATTCCAGATAGTTTTGATATTTCAGGCGCTGCGGTAAAGAAACAGGCCCGTGTTTTTAAAAGTGTGCTTAAACTGGATAAGAACTTTCATATTTATATCCACGGAGATAAAGAGTTGATAGAAAAAGGTTTCGATGATGATAAATCAATGAACTATTATAAGGTTTATTTCAGAGAGGAAGAGTAATTGGCTTTGGCATTATAGTTAAAATGTTTGTCGGTAATTAATAAATAATTGTAGTTTAGTGGTAAGCCAAATATCCTAAACTATAATATGAACGTTGAACCACAAAAGAATAGCATTTTCAAAGTAATTGGGGCGTCGTCCCTGGGTACACTAATTGAATGGTATGATTTCTACATTTTTGGTAGTCTGGCCACCATTATCGGATCACAGCTTTTTCCTGCAGATGCCGGAGCTTCGGCATTAATAAATACCCTTGCGATATTTGCTGCAGGGTTTATTGTGCGTCCTTTTGGTGCTTTGGTGTTCGGCCGCTTGGGAGATCTTATTGGCCGAAAATATACTTTTCTTTTGACCTTGGTTCTCATGGGTGGATCAACCTTTCTTATTGGACTTATCCCATCCTATTCCAGTATCGGTTATGCTGCGCCAATTTTGGTGTTGATTTTACGGTTGATACAAGGCCTTGCCCTTGGGGGTGAATATGGTGGAGCAGCCACTTATGTCGCTGAACATGCTCCTGCAAATAAACGTGGTTTTTTTACCAGCTGGATTCAAACTACAGCAACCGGAGGATTGTTCCTTTCATTAGGGATAATTGTATTAACTAAAAATCTGCTAGGTGCCGAGGATTTTGCCGCCTGGGGTTGGAGAGTTCCATTCCTGTTATCAATTTTACTGGTAGGCGTTTCCATTTACATCAGAATGAAAATGCACGAGTCACCAATGTTTACTAAGTTAAAAACAGAAGGCAATATCTCTAAAAATCCGCTGAAAGAAAGCTTCAGTCATAAAGCAAACTTTAAAATGGTGCTTCTGGCTCTTTTTGGTGCAACCATGGGGCAAGGGGTTATTTGGTACACCGGTCAGTTTTACGCGCAATCATTTATTGAAAACACGTGTAAGGTCGATTTTAACGACTCCAGATACATTCTTTTGTGGGGTATAGCCTTTGCAACCCCTTTCTTTGTAATATTCGGTTCATGGAGCGATAAGG
>NZ_CAMLHF010000313.1 GCF_946479715.1 uncultured Pedobacter sp.
GATTAGACGCCAGCTATACAAAAAAAGAAATTTTAAAGCTTTACGCCGGCAACGCTCCCTTTGGAAGTAACGTAGTGGGTTTAGATCCTGCAGCCTGCAGATACTTCGGCCGAAGTGCCGAAAGCTTATCCTGGGGCGAGATGGCTACATTGGCGGTGCTGCCAAACAGTCCTTCGCTCGTACACCCGGGCAAGAACTCTCCCAGACTGATCAAAAAGCGGAACGATCTGCTGGATAAACTAGCGGTGTTAAAAGTTATAGATCAATCAACCGCCAATCTATCTAAACTAGAGCCAATTCCGGGTAAGCCACAACAACTGCCTCAAAACGCACCGCATTTACTAAACAGGTTTAAGGCAGAAAGAGCATCCTTAAAAACAGGTTCTACAAGGATCACTTCTACCCTCGATTATGATTTGCAACTACGTGTAAGCAGTTTGCTGAAGCGTTATAATAACCGATATCGTGCAAACGACATCAACAACATTGCAGCTTTGGTTTTAGATGTAAAAAAGGGCACTGTGCTTAGTTATGTGGGTAATATTTATCAACCGGAAAATACCGAACTGGAAAGTCATGTAGATATGATTAAGGCACCAAGGAGTCCGGGGAGTACATTAAAACCCATCCTATATGCCAGTATGTTAAATGATGGCTTTATACTTCCTAAAACTTTAATAGCCGACATACCCACCCAAATAGGCGGCTACTCGCCTCAAAATTACGATATGGGCTACGATGGTGCCATACAAGCCGATAGAGCCCTTAGCCGCTCTCTAAACATCCCTGCGGTTAAAATGCTGCAGAACTATAAATATCAAAGGTTTTATGATAAGCTTAAACAATTGGGTTTTACTACTTTGAACAAGCCTGCAGATCATTATGGGCTTTCACTTATTCTTGGTGGCAGTGAGGTTACGATGTGGGATCTGGCCAGAACTTATATGGGAATGGCCAGAACGCTTAACCATTTTAATGATTATAAAGGCAGATATAACCCACACGATTATGATGAGCCTTTGTATGTGAATGAACAGCGCGACAGGCGTTTTGATGAATTTGAAACCGAAGTAAACTCAGCCATTGATCACGGTTCTATCTGGAATGCATTTAACGCTATGGAGGAACTGATGAGGCCTGGCGAGGAAGGTTTATGGGAACAGTTTTCCTCTTCGCAACGACTGGCATGGAAAACAGGTACAAGCTTCGGCTTCAGGGATGCCTGGGCAGTTGGACTTAACCCGAACTATGTAGTTTGCGTTTGGGTTGGCAATGCCGATGGCGAAGGCAGACCAGGCTTAACGGGTATTGACGCTGCTGCTCCTGTTATGTTTGATATTTTTAAGCAATTACCTGTTGTTAAATGGTTTAAAACTCCAACAAGCAAACTAAAAAAGATTGTTGTTTGTAAAGAAAGCGGCTATAAAGCAGGCGAATACTGCACTGACAAAGTGATACAATTGGTTTCTCCGGCAGGTGAAAAAACTGGTCTTTGCCCCTACCATAAAATGATTCATCTGGACCGTACGGGAACTTACAGGGTTACGGATGAATGTGAGGCTCCATCGGCCATGGTGCATAAATCGTGGTTTATTTTACCACCTTCTATGGAGTATTATTATAAGATCAAAAATAGTGATTATAAGGAGCTGCCTCCATTTAAACCTGGTTGTGGCGATGCAGGGAACAATTTTGTAATGGAGATGATCTATCCAAGAAACTATGCTACGGTTTATATTCCCGTTGAGCTTGATGGCGCCCGAGGTAAAATTGTACTAAATGCCACGCACAGAAATGCTAACGCTAAGATTTACTGGCATATTGATAATGAGTATGTGGCTACGACCAAGAATTACCATCAGCTGGCGGTTAGTCCGGTGCCCGGCAAACACATTTTAACACTTGTTGATGAAAATGGCGAAAGGCTGGTACAGCATTTCACTGTGCTGGAAAAAGAAAAGGAAAAGAATTAATCTTCTCTTTTTACAAGCTGACGCTCTATACCTCCTATGGTAATCAAATATTGGGCAATCATATAAGTTGCCATAATCAACAATCCCGCAAGGTCAAAGCCCTTAACAAACTTATTATAAGCAAGTGTTGAATCAGAGATCAGGAAAAATATTGCGCCAAACAGTATCAGGTTAAAACTTATTTTATTGACCCTCATATTTCTGAACGCCGCCATCATCATCATTAAGCTGATCACAAAAGTATAAACCATAACCGGTAGTTTCATTGCGCCAAGCCCATGCCTGATGTAAACATAAAAACTGATGCTGAACACAGCACAAAGCGCGATGGCGATCCTTGCTCCTTTTTTATCTAATTGGGGTGCAGATGAGAAATCGAGGTAAAATGCGCGGATATAAAAGATATGGCAAAGTAAAAAAGCAATTAGGCCGTAGGTAAAAAAAGCTTCATTTTTCCATACCAGCATGAGTAATACATCACCTATAAGGCCAAAAATCAAGCCTGTAAATAAACGTTTATGAAAGCGACCTTTTAGTTTGGTGCTTACCGCAAACATAATGAGTAAGGAGATTACGATGAGCGGTTTTGTAACGTATTTTAAAGCCGAAAGCTCGTAGTATTCTGCTATAAGCTGCAGTATAAAAATCAGGGCAAATATGAGGTTAAACTTCAGGTACTTCTTGAGCATGGGTATTCGGTTTGTTTAGATTATAGAACCAGACTAATGAAACGATCTGTAAGCCCGCAAATATTACCTGGTACCCAATAGGGAATTTAAGCAGCAAAACTATTAAAATACCTGATATGAGTCGGCAATATTCAAAATAAATGAGCCATTTCTTTTCTTCGAGCAATGCCCCGCAGGTTAATAGTGTAAGTATAGAAAAGACAGAACCGCATATTAGTGGCGCTGGCGGTAAGGTTGCATTTAAAAACAGAATGGCTGAACCTGTTGCTAAGCCTACAAGAAATTGCAATAATACGTACCCAGAGAATTTCTGGTGAAACTCAGGATTGTATTTTGCATAACTGGCAGGATCAATATCCTTTGGCGGTTTAAAGCCTCCCAAATGCGAAGGAAACCATCCTGGTGGTTTAAGGAATACATTTATCTTATCGCTCCATTTAGGGCTTTGTTTTGCGGTACTCCAAAGTTCGCTCCAGTAATGTACGTTTGCCCAAATAGGATTCCAACTGGCCAATGGAGTGGTTATGCCATAGTATACCTCTTCTTCCTCTTTTTGAAAGGTACCAAAAATTTTATCCCAGATAATTAAAGTACCTGCATGGTTCTTATCTATATATTTCGGATTAGAGCCATGATGCACACGGTGATGGGATGGTGTATTTAAAATCCATTCTAATGGCCCCATGCTTTTTATCGCCCTGGTATGAATCCAAAACTGGTATAGCGTGTTAAAAGCACTTAGCGTGAGGAACATGATCGGATCAAACCCAATAAAAGCGAGAGGTAAATAGAATACCCAAGAGAACCATCCCTGAAACCAGGATTGTCTTAAGGCGACGGTAAGATTATATTCTTCAGATTGGTGGTGTACAATATGAGCCGCCCAGAGTGCATTTACCTGATGGCTCATTCTGTGAAACCAGTAGTAGAAAAAATCGACCCCGATGAAAAGTATGATCCAGGTCCAGATCGTTTGCGGAAGATCGAATAGCCGCCAATGTTTAAAGATGTACATATAGCCGAAGAACAGCGCTGTTTTCATGAAAACGCCTGTTACCTGCTGACCAATACCCTGACTTAAATTGGAAA
>NZ_CAMLHF010000314.1 GCF_946479715.1 uncultured Pedobacter sp.
CAGTGCCGAAAACACAGAAACAATAAATACGATCGCTCCAAGTAACCAGTAAATTGCAAATAGTGGAATAAAAAATAAATCCAATACAAAAAAAGCAGCTGATAGAATTAGCAATATAAATAGTGGAGGTCTAAGCAACATCAGGCTAAATAATCCCTGATTCAGATTAAAATTCACAATAGATTTACCAAATAAATTCAGGCCAAGAAAAAAGTACTTAAACCAGGTATTCAGCCATCTTGATCTCTGATTTACCAACTGACCTGTTTTACTTGTCTTTTCGTCATACACAATTGCATTCTCTGCAAATGCTATTTTATAACCTCTATTTAAAATTTCGTATTGCAATATTTTATCAAAACCGGCACCCATAATTGGCGTATGCTCCAGGCAATCCCTATAAACTTTTGTTGTAAAAGCCATCCCAGACCCCGAAAGCGCTGCAGATGAGCCGGCTTCAAATAAAAGTTTTCGATCAATAAGCCTGTAAAATATATCTCCCGCCTCATCAAGACACGCATATGGCGTATTTAAATTTTTAGCGGCCCTTACTCCTTGAACTGAGGTATAACCCGCTCTAAAGAATTTGTTTAATTCAATAAAATATTCGGGATGAACTAAGTTATCACTATCAATTATAGTTATTATTTCATGATCTCTTTGAAACCTGTCTATTGCATAAAAATGCGATCTGGTATTACTGGCTAATACTTGTTCCGGTTTCAAAACAACAACCTTGTTGTCAGTAAAATTCAAATCAGTAACATCGCAGTTATCTGCCACAACATAAATAATGTAATTGGTATAGTTCGCCTTCAAAATAGAATCTACCACCATTGGAATTAAAGTGGTTTGCTGATATGCGGTAACAATAACAGCATAATCGAAATCAGTACCGGCAGACCCTTCAGTTATGTTTTGCTTATTAAAAAACTTAAAGAAACACAAGATTAAGGGGGTAAATAAATGCACCCCTATTAAAACTTGTACAACAATAAAGAGAGTATAAATTATATCCATTAAGATTGTTTTGTTTTTAAAGATTTAAAAATAGCTTTATAGATTTCATTGGCACAATTTTCCCAACTATGGCTCGAGGCAAAAGCTCTTCTCGCTACCTGCAATTCTTCAGTATTTTCATCAATAGCCCTTTGTATAAGTAACGCAAAACTTTCCTTATTCTCTGCTAAATATACGTACGAAGAGAAAATTTCCATTGCTCTTGTTTGCGTGGCTACTATTGGTTTACCCATTGCCAAATACTCATCAACCTTTCTTGGATAATTACCAATCGTTACCATGTTCACTAGCTGAGGGTTAATACATACATCAAAAAAGCTCATATACAAAGGAAGCTCTTCTGGCTTCTTTATTCCTGTAAAAATCACATTTTCCAGATCATGTAATTTACTAAATGTAAAATCGTCATCTTCCGGCCCTACCAGTACAAAAGTTAAATCCTTCCTTTCATTTGCAATATGGTATAATAGCGATATGTCCAGTCGTATGCTATTTAAAGCGCCAACATAACCAACAACCGGGGTGCTAATATTTGCGAACTCCTTAGGTTTATGACTTACATCCGCATTCTTGAACATCTCAATATCACAGCCCTGGCCAACATAATAAGAATTATCATTATAGCTTTTGCAGTAATCGGTTAGGTATAGAGAATTTGCTAAACACAGATCATTTTGAGCAATAATTAAAGGCTCAAGCCTTTTCCCGTGTTTTTTCCAATAATCTACAGCCAGAATATAGTCGCGAGAATAATAAATACTAAGCGAAGGATGCAATAAATCTTTTAAATAAAAACCTTTTAATAATTCATTATCATTAAACAACAGGAAATCTTTAAAACCCAATTCCTCTAGAGCCTTCTTTATCGAATTAGAGAACTTTTTATTATTTCTCTTATTCAAATAATTAAATATAGATGGATTTGCAATCCAGTTTATAGATTCAACCATGCAATCCGGATAAAGATTCCATAAGTTATCCTTAATTTTTATTAGTCCCCCCTCTTTTCCCTCAATTACCCTCAAACGTTTTTTAACCTTTAAATTGTCATGATCTTTATATCGGGTAATTCTATCAAGCGGGGAATTCACATACAATACTTTATTATTTTTTGAAAGTTCGAGCGCAATATTTTTGCAGTTACTGCCAATTTCAGTATCCCAGGGTTGCTGTCCAATAATAATTACATCTCTATTGATCATGTCTAGTTAATTACTTGCTGCTGCTTAGAAAAACTAAACAGACATCCAGGATTTAGTATCTTCAGAATACTTCTTTATTATTCTTGCCGGGTTACCTACTGCTACACAATAATCCGGGATATCCTTTGTTACTATGCTTCCTGCCCCAATAACAACATGTTTCCCTATTGTTACACCAGCGGTAATCACACTGTTTGCACCAATCCAAACATCATCACAAATGGTAATTTTTTTCCGGATTTCCTTCTGCTTACTTGGCGGAACGTGAATATCCTCGTAACCATGGTTCAGTCCTGATACAACTATATTCTGCGCCAACATTACATTATCCCCTATTTCAACCGGACCAATTACCACACAGCCAATTCCAATAATCGTATTATTGCCTATTAACACATTCCCTACTCCATTATTGATAGTTACAAAATCCTCGATTATAGATTTCTCACCTAAACTGAATTCATTAAATGGAAAAACATCCATTCTATTTCGGCGCCGGATAATGCTCCCTGCTCCTTTTTTATGTATAAAAGGATTCACAAAAAGTCTAACCCAAAGCCGTGGCTTATGATCATTTTCAGGTATCAACATCTTATGCAACAGCTTTTTTAGCCTGGGATTTGATTTTATTTTATTGACTATCGACATAAATATTAAATTCTATTGCATTAGGACATGATAATTAGCCCTTGTTCTTAATTTCTAAAAAAAAGGCAATCGCAAAACATATTACACCAGGAATAACAAAGATTTCAAATGGCATTAGCTGTAAATTATTTTAAGATCATTATCATTACTTCTTTCAGTATCGTTACTTGGCTCACTATCATTATTTGACGGCAAAGGCTCCCTTTTATCAAAATTCACACTCTGAAAAATAAGTGCGAATGACAAAGCTGCTACAATAGCAGATGGCATTGAATTAATCACCTCGTTACCATAGCTGCATAAAAAAATACCCGCTGTTGCCGAGAGCATTGCAATGCACTTATACCTGAGCCCTACATTCCTGATCTTCCAGATTATTCCACAACATTTACCCAGAATATACATCATCATAGAAAACCAGATTGTTAGTCCAACAACACCGTACATGGCCCAAACTTTAACCCAATAGCTATCAGGTTCAATTGTCGAAAGAAACTTATCCTTATTATAGAGTTTACCCCAGGTACCAATTACGCCTAATCCTCCACCAAAAGGTTTATCCTGCAAACGCGCTCTAAGAACCTTTTGGTTGTTAAACCTAACATTTAATGAGGCTTCTTTAAAGTTCAATGCACTTCGTAGTCTATACAAACCATAATTACCATTACCAATGGTGGTAAACTTTAAAAACCCAAAAAACAACACAGCTACAACTACCCCAAGAATAATTACTTTCAAATTTTTGGTCAGAAAGAAAACACATAATGCGCCTACCACCAAAGCAAAGAATGCACCCCTGGTTCCCGAAATCAACATTCCGTAAAACGATAATCCGGCAGCAATTAATGCAAGTA
>NZ_CAMLHF010000315.1 GCF_946479715.1 uncultured Pedobacter sp.
GAGGGATGGTAGCTCTCGGTTTGGTTCAGAAAATCAATTCCACAATTTTTGGTCGTTTGGCGGGGCTTGGATATTTTCTCAGGAAAACTCAATACGAAACCAATTTAAATTCTTAAGTCAGGGTAAATTAAGAGCAAGTTATGGAACTACTGGCAGTGATCAAATTGACAACTATCGGTTTCTAAATTTATATAGTCCAACGATCAACGCAGGGGTATTGTACCAAGGCGCTACTGGATTACAACCAAATGGATTACCAAACCCTTATTTACAATGGGAAGAAACAAAAAAAATTCAACTTGGAGCTGACTTAGGATTTTTTAACGACCGAATATTATTAAGTACTAATTATTTTCGTAATCAGTCTTCTAATCAATTATTACAATATGGCCTTGCATACATTACGGGATTTCCATCGATAGCAGCGAATTTACAAGCGACTGTTCAAAACTCAGGATTTGAATTTAGTTTAAATTCAAAGAATTTATCTAAAGGAAACTTCACTTGGGCAAGTGGAATTAATCTAACAATACCTAAAAATAGATTAATCGCTTTCCCAGATATCGCCACTTCCCCTTATGCAAGTATTTTTATTATAGGTGAGTCAATTGGCATTTCTAAAGTATATCACTTTATGGGAGTAGATCCGCAAACAGGTAAGTATTTGTTTTCTGATAAAAATGGAAATCCAGTTTCAGATCCAGACTATGATAATGATCAGATAATTCTTAAAAATAACTTCCCTAAATTTTATGGAGGTTTTCAAAACAGCTTTAGTTTTAAAGGATTTGAGTTGGATATTTTATTTCAGTTTGTTAAACAAATTGGACCGAATTACAAGTTTGGGCGTTATCCGGGAGCAGCAAATTTAAATCAGCCCACTTCTGTGTTAAATAGATGGCAGGGGGTAGGAAATGTTACAGATATTCAACGATACAATTCAAATTTCAGTGTAAGAGACCAATATGATTATGCTACAAATAGTGATGCTTCAATCGCTGATGCCTCATACATCCGCTTAAAGAATTTTTCTTTATCATGGCAATTAGTGGAGGCCTGGAGAAAAAAGATTCATCTTCAAAATTGTAAAATATATGTGCACGGGCAGAATTTACTTACAATTACCAACTATAAAGGGCTAGATCCTGAAAATAAATCGACTCTTTCTTTGCCTCTGCTGAGAGTTTGGACTGCGGGAATTCAAATCACTTTATAATAATCTGTCGACTTGACAAAAAAATAAAATTATGAGACTTTATAAATTATTAATTACAAAAACAATATGGTTGCAAAAATTATTTCTTCTTTTATCCATTGCAATTATAGTTCCAACATCATGTAAAAAATTAGTTGAGGTTGATCCTCCGGTTACTAGTATTAATGCTGAAAATGTATACACAAATGATTTGACAGCAGCGGCCGTTTTAACAGGAATATACAGCAACCTAAGCTCTAGCGCTTTCTCTTTCGGCGGGTTAACTTCAATGTCACTTTTTACAGGATTATCAGGAGATGAACTGACCTTAATGAATGGGTCAACAAATACCGCTTATACTAGTTATTATAGAAACGCTTTGACAAGTTCGAATACATCCGGCTCGGATTTTTGGGTAAAAATTTATCCAACTCTTTTTGTTGCTAACTCAGCTATTGAAGGGTTATCAAATAGTATCACTTTAACACCAGCCGTAAAACAACAATTGATGGGCGAAGCAAAATTTATTCGTGCATTTTGTTATTTCTATTTAATTAATTTATATGGTGATGTTCCTCTTGTAGTCGGCACAGACTATAAAGTAAACTCATTGTTGCCTCGTTCATCCAGGGATCAGGTATATCAGCAGATTATTGGTGATTTAAAAGACGCCCAAGAACTACTGAGCGATAAATACGTTAAATCAGATGCTGTAACCCCTTATTCAAGTGGTGCAGAAGAAAGAGTACGGCCTACTAAAGGAGTTGCTACCGCCCTACTTGCAAGGATATATTTATATATTGGTGATTATGCAAATGCAGAGCTACAAGCTAGCTCGGTAATAAGCAAGATATCCACTTATGATATTGTCGCTTTGAATAGCAGTACAAGTAATGTCTTCGCAAAAAACAGTAAAGAAACCATCTGGCAATTACAACCTGTAAAAACAGGAGAAAACACACAGGAAGCAAGATTATTTATTCTTCCTTCTGGAGGACCAACCAGTAGCTGGCCTGTTTACTTGAGCAATGCTTTAGCGAATAGTTTTGAACCTGGAGATCAAAGGAAAATCAACTGGGTGGGCAATGTTACTGTTACTAGTGGCAGCACATCAACAATTTATTATTATCCTTACAAGTATAAAGTAATCATCCAGAATGCACCAGTGACTGAATATTTGATGGTGTTCCGTTTAGCCGAGGTATATCTCATACGAGCAGAAGCCAGGGCAAAATTAAATAATATTAGCGGAGCGCAATCTGATCTAAATGTAATTCGTAATCGGGCAGGGTTAACCAATACTACCGCTTCCACAGAAAGTACTTTGCTTGCCTCTATTCTTCATGAACGACAAGTGGAATTATTTTGTGAATGGGGTCATCGCTGGTTTGATTTGAAAAGAACTAATGAGATCGATCATGTTATGAATATAGTTACTCCTCAAAAAGGAGGCACCTGGAATTCTAACTTCCAATGGTATCCAATTTCTTTAGGGGAATTGCAAAGAGCTCCAAATATCATTCAGAATTCAGGATATTAATGTGAATAGTCCCCATGGTTCCAACAAATATTTCAAATTAGGCCTTTTAGACGTTTCCCAAAACAAATTGTCTATACGCATAGATTCTTAACGGTTGTATCTCAAATGAAACAATAAGGCAAAATTGTTTTTAGAAAATAGATTTTAAACACTCAGATTAAATAATCATTATAATTATGAAGCCTCTGTACTTAGTACTGTTAGTCACTTTATGGACAATGCACCTAAACGCACAAAAGCCGGTAATAGATTCAACTGTTTACGGGAAATGGCCTTCGGTAGAGATTCCAACAATAAGTAATGATGGTAACTATGCTTTGTATACCATCGACAATCAGCCAGTTGGAAGTAGTAAATTAGTGATAAAGGCTATTAATACTAATTGGAAAGTAGAAATGCCAGATATTTCTGCTTATTCAGCAAAAATTACACAAAATAGTCAAATGGCTATTATTCTAAAGCCGAACGATAGTCTATGTATTGTTACGATGGGCACTTCCTCAATTGAGTATATTCCCAATGTTAGTTCATTTAAACTTTCTAAAAATGACAAAGAAAGCTGGTTGTCTTACTTGGTTAATAGCCCGGCAAAACAATTAGTTCTACGTAATTTGTTAACAGGTCAGTTAAAATCGTTTCCGGAAGTAACAGACTATTGGCTGAATGACGCTGACAATTCCTTAGTGTTTAAAAAAGAATTAAGAGAGAACAATATCAATATCCAATCATTGAACTATGTTAGCCTAACTGCTGGAAATATAAACACAATTTGGTCCACAGAAAAAGAGGGAGCAAAAATAGGAAGCATTGTTTTTGATCACACTGGTATTCAACTGGCATTTATAGTACAACAAGGAGGAAGTAATCAAGAAGACCGTTCTTTATGGTATTACAAAACTGGCGTAGATAAAGCCGTGTTACTTGCTAGTAGCCAATCTGCCGGAATAGATAAT
>NZ_CAMLHF010000316.1 GCF_946479715.1 uncultured Pedobacter sp.
TTCCATAGTCCTTATGGCCGTTCTGATAGGCCAGTAAATCCTTTCTGAAATCTCCGGCAACAGCAGAGTTACCAGCATAAGCCGCGATTTTCGCTAGTGCTCTAGCACTTTTATATCCCATACTTTTAAAGATCAATTGCCCATCAGGGGTATAAAACAATAATGTAGGAAAAGCCTCTACTTTTGCAGATTGTTTGATCCATTCCGCGTCGGCGTACCATGATTTCAAATAAAGATCATCATTTTTTGTGCTGTCCATTTGAACCTTAATAGATATAAAATCTTTATTGACCACTGCCCCTAATGCTGAATCGGGGTAGATATCTTGATCCATCATTTTACATGGACCACACCATGTGGTATATACATCAACAAGGATGCTTTTATGAGCTGCTTTGGCGAGAGACAATACTTCCCTCCAGTTTTCAGATTTGATAAAATGGATACCTTTTGTTGTCTGTGCACTGCATTGGGGTGATAAGGTTAAAAAAAGGGCAATAAAGATTAATAGCCCCCCTGTAACTAGGTAGTTTACATTTATCATGATAATTGTATTTTGATGAGAGAGGAGCGGAATCGCTGCTCTCTCATTGGTTTATATTAATAACCTCTATTTTGTACTAAGTTTAGATTGATTCGTAATTCAGCAAGAGGAACAGGATACAAGGCCGCATCGCTTGACCAGGTTCCTCCTTTTTTTTCAGTGGCGGATTCCATCACCATATCAATGGTTTTAGTTCGCTTCAAATCAAACCAGCGATGTCCAAATTCTGTAAACAATTCATGTCTGCGTTCTATTAATATAGAGGCAAGTAAATCTGTCTGGGTTGTAGATGTAGTACCTTCCAAACCAGCTCTGTTACGAATTACATCAAGATCGGACTGAGCGCTATTAGAACCAATCAATTTATTTTGTTGAGCGCGTGCTTCTGCCCTGATCAAATACATCTCAGCTAAACGAAAAATGACAGGATATTCCAATGTTGGGCTTTGAACAGCACCAACCTTATACTTATATGCATAAGAATAAGTTACTCCAAACGCGGTAACATTATTGATCCAGTTGGTAGCCCGTTGATCATCAGGTTCAAAGCTGTTGACGAGTTCATCGTTAAGGTAAAGGTAGAATTGACCGGAAGGCCCTGAGGCTGGTAAAACAAATAACTTTCCAGCACCTGTATTTGCATTAACATCATTACCAGTAGGTTGTATCGACCAGATGCTTTCCATACTTTCTTTAACAAATACTTTAGCCAACGTCTCCATTTTATAGATTGCGGTATTCGTAATAATTTGGGACGCCTGTGTTTCCGCATTTTGCCAGTCTTTTGTATAAAGATATACGCGGGACAATAAAGCAGTCGCGACTGCCTTGTTCGGACGTACACGTAAAGCTGTAGATTTTAGCAGTGTACCGTCCAGATAATTGGCACTTAATAAACTTTGTGCTTTTAATAAATCATCTTTGATTTGCTGATAGATCTTTTCAGTATTTTCTCTCCCAAGTTTTCCAGTAATTTTATAGTCAGTTGAGAGTATTAAGGGCACATCTCCATATAAATTTACAAGTTGGAAGTAAATATATGCACGCATAAAATGCGCTTCACCCAATAGTTGCGCTTTGACTTGGGGAGATAACCTCTCCGCATCATTCAGTCCTTCTATAGCAGAGTTAACAACAAATAACCTCGTGTAAAACGATGACCAGAAAACAGACAAACTAGACTGAGATGGATTTGAATTTAAGACATTCCGATAATAAGTAACTAAATCTGACGTAGTAATTCCATCAAGAAGTGTTAATTCATCAGCTGATAAAGAAGTCGCAATATTCATCCCACCTATACCTATATTGGCATTTTCATCAGCAGAAAGAGTTGAATAAATTCCCGTTAATACCGCGGCGGCAGTAGTATTTCCATTATACACATTGCCTGCATTGGTTGATGTAATGGGAGGAGCAACCTCAATAAATTTTTGGCAGCTAGTAAAGAAGAGTATACAACACATGATCACAAGAACTGTGTAGTAATTTATATGGTTTGAAATTTTCATTGATACATAAGTTTAATTTTATAACACAACCTGTAACCCGAAGGTGATTGTTCTTAGTGGTGGCAATGTACCATTGCCTGGTGCTTCAGGATCTAAGCCAACATAATTAGTAATAGTAAGAAGGTTTTGTCCTTGAGCAAATACCCTACAACGATTTAAGTGTATAAGTTTAGTCCACTTTAAGGGCAGATTATATGATAATGCAACATTTTTCAAACGGATATAAGAAGCATCCCCATAGTTTATATTACTATTTCCACTATAAAAATCAAAGGATGTAGTACTAAATTTGTTAATATTAGTTTGATCACCTGGTTTTTGCCATCTTGCTAAAACTTCGATTGGTTGATTGTTATTATTCCCCAATTGACTGCCAAATCCAGTTTTCAGGCTTTGAGCATTTTGTTTCACAAACTGAAACAAAAAATCTAGGTTAAAGCCTTTATAAATCAGGCTGTTTTGAAAACCACCATAAAACTTTGGCGTTAAATCTATGGGCACATACTCATCTAAAAAGAGATCTGTAGGTTCGGGAACTATTTTTCCTTCAAAAGTCCGGTATTGATATCTACCTGTTTCCGGGTCTACACCGGCGAAGGCGAATTTTTTCAAAATACTGATTGGTTTACCTATGATTAGCGTGCCGGAACTAGTGGATGCTTCAAGATCAGGGTAGGCTAACAATTTATTATGGCTAATTGTTAAGTTGAAACTAGTTGACCAGGTAACATTTTTCTTTTGTATGTTTATGGTATTGAGTGTGAACTCCCAACCTGCATTTTCAATTTTTGCCGGTAAATTTTGCAGAATTCCAAGAACACCTGTTTGTACGGGTAGCGGATATTCAGAAAGTTGATTAGATGATCGGTTGTTGTAATAGTTCACATTTACTAGTATTCGATCTTTCATAAAGCCCACATCAATTCCTCCCTGTAGTTTCTTTGTTAGTTCCCACTGCAAATAAGGATTAGGCAGACCATCGGGGGCTAATCCAGTAAACGATTGATAAGGAACAGCAGGTGTTATATTGAAATATTGGCTTAAATAACGATAATTAGGAATCTGGTCACTTCCTGTTGTACCATAACTGCCGCGAAGTTTACCGAAACTTAAAAATGTCAGATTATTCTTGATAAAAGTTTCATTGCTGAACAACCAGGCTGTACCTATTGCTCCAAAATTGTGGGAACGATTTTCCTTTCCAAAGCGGCTACTACCATCTCGCCTGGCTGTTAAATTAAGGATATATTTATCTCTCCAGTTATAATTGAATCGTCCAAAAGCCGCGTTGTATTTATAAACAGAATTTATTGAGCCAAGAGCAGTAAGACTTGATGCAGCTTGAAAGTTCCCAAGTACTTCATCGCTATTATATCCCCTTCCTGAAATTTGTTTCGAATTACTTGAGTTTTCTTGAAATGTAGTTCCAAATAAAAAAGATACCTGACTACCTGCAATGGAAAAATTATAACTTAGTTGTGGTTCGATGACCCAGCTTTTTATTCTGCCGTCTGAATAGACTGCAACACGGGATATTTGTGCCTCAGGTGGACCTTGTGATAAAGGGCTTTTAAGCAATTCACTTGTAATCATATCCGTGTAGCCCAAACTAGTTTTGATGGTC
>NZ_CAMLHF010000317.1 GCF_946479715.1 uncultured Pedobacter sp.
ACACAATGGAATATTAGGTTCTGCAGATCAGGGTTTGCATCAGTTCGAGCCGTCTTTAGATCATTTCACAAAGAATATTGAAAAAGCAAATTTATCTGAAACAGTAGTTTCAATAGTTGATGAATCAAAAAATGTAAAATGGAACACCCCAATTTCATTATTATTAATTGACGGCTTACATGATTATTTAAATGTTTCAAATGACTTCAGACAGTTTGCACCCTGGATAGAAATCGGAGGCTACCTGGCTTTTCATGACTTTGCCGATTATTTCCCTGATGTAATGGCATTTGCAAATGAGCTTATTTCAAAAAAGAATTATCAAAAATTCCAACTAACAGATTCTCTAATGGTTTTAAAGAAGCTGAATTAAAGCGTTACCGTAAAGATGGCTAATTCTAAAAATAAAAACTTACCGGTATGGCTCTATTGGGAAGGCGAACTTCCTGAATGGATCCGCGCATGCCAAAAAACGGTATTCGCACATGTAGATAATGTACAATTATTAACTCCTGAACGCTTTAATGAATTGCGGGATTCTGATTTGGACATCAAACTTAACGATTTATATGTGGCTCATCGGGCAGATTTTATAAGGGCATTTTTACTTAAGAGATTTGGTGGGCTATGGGTCGATTCTGATTGTGTTGTAATCAAATCAATTCAACCGCTGATGGATATTTTGAATATGTACGAATTTATGGGGTATCGGGAACGCTCTGGTGACGTTACAAACAATTTTATGGGCGCGTCATTAAACAGCAGTGTTGCATCCGGTTATTATAATCGGGTTTGCCAAATCTTACGATCCGGACAATCAATAGAGTGGCTAACAATTGGTTCACAGGCCTTAACCGCAACCTTAAATGAGGGCAAAACCTCTTGGTATGAATTAAAGGTTGAACAGATTCAGCCGATCTGCTGGAGTAATCCTGCAGCATTTTTCCAAAAAGCCAGTGATGAGGTACACCAGCAAATGCTCAATCCAAATTCTTACTGCTATATGGTTTCTGCCAATATGGTTAGGGGATATCTGGAGGAAAATCAATATCCCAATATCCTTGATGAGGATACTTTTTTTAGCTATTTGTTAAGAACCTCAGAAACCAATAAAAAGACAAAATCCACTTTTGCTTAATAGATAAATGATGAATGATCTTTTGAATATTGTTTACAGAAAAGATACAGATGATGATCGATGGGTTATTCCGGAAGTTATTAACCAGGACATGTATTGTATTAAAAGCCGATTTGCTGATATTGAACCTCTAACCCAAAGTTATGTGATTGATTGTGGTGCCCATATTGGAGCATTCTCCATAATGTGCGCTAAGCATTTAAAAAACGTTGAGGTCATTTCCTTTGAACCTAACCCCGATAGCTTCTGGTATTTAAATGAAAACGCTAAGAGATTTGGAAAAATTAAGGCATTAAATAAAGCTGTTTCGGTAACCAATGGAACATTAGATCTTTACTCGCCTGATCAAAGTGACTGGAGCGGTCGATGGACATCAATACCAAATTCAAATGACTTTTTATCAGTTGAATCTGTCGGGTTGTTTTCTTTTATCAATGAACTTGACAGAGACGTTTTCATACTTAAACTTGATATTGAAGGATACGAAGAATTTCTAATAGAGGCTTCAAATGAAGAGGATTTAAGAAAGATAAATACAATTATCATTGAAACCCATACAGATAATTTTAATCACCAAAAGCTAAAGGATTTCGGTTATAATCTGCTGTTTAATCCAGACATTTCTGCAGCCAGGCAATTTGTCTATTCAAGAAATTGAAATTACATTTTATTTAAAGACATGTTACGCACAGCACTTGAATTTTTGTCAGACGAGCTAAATGCTTATCTAAAACGCAAGGATGCCACAAACTTCGGCAATGAAGATGTTGTTATAATTTCATCACTGATGACTCCTGATGGAACATTTGCTGTTGTATCAGATGGTGGTGAGGTATCCAAGATAATTTTAACGCTGGTAAATCTAGAAGAAGATCGGGTTTCTGATGCTCAGTATAACTATCGCAAAACGGATGATAAAATCCAAATAATTAACCCTCCGGTGAACTTAAATGTATTTGTTATTTTCTCTGTCTTCGCCAACAACTATTCTACCGCACTAAGATTACTATCCTATGTGATCTCATTCTTTCAAGGCAACCAGGTGTTTGATAGTGATAAGTATCCCAGTATCAATGCAAAGGTTGACAATGACAAACCCTGGCAAAAGGTAGGCCGTTTACTGGTTAATTTGCATCCCATCACTTTCGAGCAACAGAATAACCTTTGGGCAGCACTTGGTGCAAAGTATATGCCCAATGTAATTTATAAAATCCGAACCATGAGCTTCATTGATCTTGAACCTAAAATGGAAGCACCTCCAATTACAGAAGTTACCATTAGTGATAATTAAGTTAGCCTTCAATCTTTTTTGCAATGATAAAAATCAAATACAAAGCGCTTTTTTCAGTGGAATTTCCCCATACATTTTACAGTTCGGGTAAATGTCCTGATATAGCTTTACAGCCATCTGAAAGCTGCGCCATTCTTATGAAATCACTGGGATTACGTTTTCTGCCAGGTGATTTCGGTGGAAAATTATATGCAAAAGTGGATAGCCTGGATGTCATTAAAAATCCTTTAACGGAGGGAACAAAATTTACTTTTCTGCTTAAGCTGAAAAACAATCTGTTCGAAAATATCACTGACCTCAATACCATCAAACCAGTTGGTAGTCATTACTACTTCAATAACTTAAGCTCAAATTTATTGGCAAGTGAGCCACTGCTTGTTGCAAATAAAACTAAGAAAATTGTCTCCGAAGACGATTTAATTCCATTTATTAGTAATGCCTTTTCTTTTGTACATAATAGTAATCTTGCAACTCAAACCGGAAAACTAGAATTTATAGACAGCGGCGAAAGTTTACAGCAACAACTGGATAACTCTAATAACGTATATAATTTTTCTTTTGATCTTAATAAATCAAACGGAGGTCGAACGCGTTTTTTAATTGAAGGAACGGAAAAGACATCTTTTTATTCAATCAATCCCAGTGAAATTTCTGATGTATTTGGAGTAATCGAAATTTTTTATAAAAGCAATTTGAGTTCAGCCTATCAATTTCAAAATAATGATCTTTCGATCAGCACAAAGAATTATAAAATTCCATTTACTAATCGCTCAACTAAATGGAGATATATCATTACCAAACAATTTAACTCGTCGATAACTACAATAAATGTAGCCAAAACAAATGGTTCATCTATAGATTTTACATTGCTGGGGAGCTCACCACCAGGGAAATTTATTTTTACTTCCAACAATGTGTTACCACTTAAACAAGAGCCAATTACGGGGATTAAATTGACAGACAGCACAAATAAAGTGATCATAGCCAATTTACCAAATCCTCCTTTAAATCTCATAAGAACAGAAGGTTCTGATACTTTCTCAGATATTTTAATCACAATCTAATTAAAAACCTACCAACATGGCAGATGTATTTAAAACCCCCGGGGTCTATATACGTGAGATCCCAACGTTTCCACCTTCCGTAGCTGAAGTGGAAACCGCTATTCCTGCATTCATCGGTTATACTGAGAAAGCAACTTTTAATGGTAAGATCGGAAGAGC
>NZ_CAMLHF010000318.1 GCF_946479715.1 uncultured Pedobacter sp.
AATTGCTTTATCTCTTGAAGAGGCTAAGTTACTTCAACAAAAAGTGCAGGAAACTGGATTAATTCTATGCTTAACTCATACATACTCTGGCTACCCAATGGTAAAACAAGCCAGACAAATGGTAAAAGAGGGAAAACTAGGTGCCATCAGAAAGGTATTGGTTGAATACCCTCAGGGTTGGTTAAGCACACTTACTGAAAGAGAGGGAAATGCTGGTGCTGCATGGCGCACAGACCCTAAAAAAAGTGGAAAAAGCGGTTGCATGGGCGACATAGGTACTCACGCTGCACAATTAGCTGAATATATTTCTGGTGCAAAAATCGCAAAACTATGTGCTGATCTTAACATTGTTGTTGAAGGCAGAGGTCTTGATGATGATGGTAATGTATTGTTAAAATTCGATAACGGAGCCAATGGTGTACTGGTTGCATCGCAGGTTGCTGCAGGCGAAGAAAATGCATTAAAAATTAGAGTATATGGCGAAAAAGGCGGTTTAGAATGGAATCAGCAAGAGCCAAATACCCTTACTTTAAAATGGCTTAACGAACCTGCGCAGATTTATCGCGCTGGTCAGGCCTACCTTTCTGATATTGCCAAACACAACACCCGTGTACCGGGAGGTCACCCAGAAGGTTACTTAGAAGCGTTTGCAAATATCTACAGAAATTTTGCATCAACCGTTTCAGCAAAGATTCATGGTACAACCCCTACCGAAGCTATGTTAGATTTCCCTAAAGTGGAAGATGGCGTAAGAGGTATGGCATTTATTGATACAGTAGTGGCTTCAAGTCAGTCTGATCAAAAATGGACAGATTTTAAAATATAAAAAATATCATGACAACACTTAAAGGTCCCGGAGTTTTCCTTGCTCAATTTATTGGTGATGAGGCTCCTTTTAATTCTTTAGATGCTATTTGTGAATGGGCGGCAGGCTTAGGCTTTAAGGGTATCCAGGTACCCACGCTTGACGCAAGGTTTATTGACCTTCAAAAAGCAGCAGAAAGCAAAACTTATGCTGATGAATTAACCGGTAAGGTTAGATCATACGGTTTGGAAATCACGGAATTGTCAACACATTTACAAGGTCAGCTGGTTGCAGTACATCCGGCATATGACCTTGCATTTGATGCCTTTGCCCCTGATCAGTATAAAAACAATCCTAAAGCAAGAACAGAATGGGCTGTACAGCAATTAAAATACGCTGCAAAAGCTTCTCAGAATCTTGGGTTAAATGCACATGCCACATTTAGTGGTTCGTTGCTATGGCACATGTTCCATCCGTGGCCTCAGCGTCCGGAAGGGTTAGTTGATGCCGCCTTTACTGAACTTGCAAAAAGATGGACTCCAATATTAAATGAGTTTGATACCTGTGGTGTAGATGTATGTTACGAAATACATCCGGGTGAAGATCTTTTTGATGGTATCACCTATGAGATGTTTCTTGAAAAAGTAAATAATCACCCTCGTGCCTGCTTGCTTTACGATCCTTCTCACTTTGTTTTACAACAGCTTGATTATATTCAGTATATTGATTTTTACCATGAGCGCATAAAGGCATTCCATGTTAAAGATTCAGAATTTAATGCAACAGGTAAACAGGGAACATTTGGTGGTTACCAAAGCTGGGCAAACCGCGCCGGAAGATATCGTTCTCCTGGTGATGGACAAGTAGATTTCAAAACCATATTCAGTAAGCTTGCGCAATACGATTACAAAGGATGGGCGGTAATGGAATGGGAATGCTGCATTAAGGATGCTGAAGTTGGCGCCAGAGAAGGCGCGGAATTCATTAAAAAGAATATCATTAAAGTAACCACTAAAGCATTCGATGATTTCGCTGCTTCTGGTGGCGATGATGATTTCAATAACAGAATTTTAGGTTTAGATAAATAATACAACACAACAATGAAAAGAACATTATTAGTTTTAGGCTGTTTAGCAATCTTTATGGCCTCATGTGCAAGTCCGGAAGAAAGAGCGGCAGCAAATAAAGCTGCAGATTCAGCTAACACCTCAGCATCTGCTCCTGCAACTGAAGCCACTACCCCAGCAGCTACTGATACAGCTGCAAAAGAAGCAGCTCCAGCACCAGCAGCCCCTGCTCCAGCCGCGTCGGCAGAAAAAGGGAAAGGCGAAGCGCTTATTGCTAAGTCTGACTGTCTAGCATGTCACAGCAAAACTCAAAAACTTGTTGGTCCTGCTTATGTAAATGTGGCTGGTAAATATCCTGCAACTGATGAGAACATTGACCATCTTGCTGATAAGATCATTGCAGGTGGACAAGGCGTTTGGGGTGCAATTCCAATGACTCCTCACCCAACATTAAGTAAAGACGATGCAAAAGAAATGGTAAAATATATTTTATCATTAAAAAAATAATTCAACCTACCTAACCAAATAGAACCATGGAAGAAACAAAAAAAGATCAGAATGCTACCAACAGACGTAGTTTTCTAAAAACATCAGCTATTGCTGCATCTGCATTTATGATAGTTCCGCGTCACGTTTTGGGCGGAAAAGGATTTTTAGCTCCTAGCGACAGATTAATTGTAGCGGGGATTGGTGCAGGCGGAAAAGGTCAATCAGATATTGCTGAATTTGCAAAAAGCGGAAAAGCCGATATTGGTTTTTTATGCGATGTGCATGATTCAAGAGCTGCGAATAGCGTAAAAGCTTTTCCTAAAGCTAAGTATTATAGAGATTGGCGTGAATTGATGGATAAAGAAGCTAAAAATTTTGATGCAGTTTCTGTTTCTACTCCAGATCATAACCATGCCATTATTGCCCTTGCAGCAATGCAGTTGGGTAAACATGTGTATGTGCAAAAACCTTTAACTCATGATATTTATGAGGCAAGAGCTTTAACCGCTGCTGCTAAAAAATATAAAGTAGTTACCCAAATGGGAAATCAGGGTGCATCAAATGATGGCCCCAGACAAATGAAAGAATGGTATGATGCAGGATTGATTGGAGATGTACACACGGTTTATGCATGGACAGATCGTCCGGTATGGCCACAAGGTATTCCATGGTCGGCTAATAAAGCTCAGGTACCATCAGATCTTGATTGGGATCTTTGGTTAGGTACTGCTCCATACAAAGACTATGTAGATAAATTGGTTCCGTTTAACTGGCGTGGCTGGTGGGATTATGGTACTGGTGCACTTGGAGATATGGGCTGCCACTTGTTAGAAGCTCCGTTTAGCGTTTTAAATTTAAAATATGCGAGCGAAGTTCAGGCTAGTGTTGGTTCTGTATATGTTGATGAGTTCAAAAGAGGATATTTCCCTGATAGCTGTCCACCATCAAGCCATGTAACATTAAAGTTCCCTAAAACGACTAAAACTAAAGGTGATGTTACTGTACACTGGATGGACGGTGGTATCCAACCTGAAAGACCAGAAGAATTACAAGCAAACGAAACTTTTGGAGACGGTGGTAACGGTACCTTATTTATTGGTACAAAAGGTAAAATGATGTGCGAAACTTATAGCGCAAATCCGAAATTACTTCCTTTAACTAAAAACAAAGACATCAAAGTAGCGCAGAAATTTGCCCGCGTACAAGGTGGTGCAAGTGGTCACTACAAACAATGGGTTGAAGCCGCTATTGCCGGTTATGGCAAGCAGGAAGTAAGTTCTCCTTTTGAA
>NZ_CAMLHF010000319.1 GCF_946479715.1 uncultured Pedobacter sp.
GTAACAACGATTGTATAGCATCAAGCAGCGCCCGTGCATCACCAAGCTTTGAGCTAATGAGGCCATGGTTTTCAGCAATGGGTTGCCGTGTACTATTATCTTCCTTCCATTGTTGTAATTGCGTAATGGAAGTAAGCAACTGTTCGGATTGCTGCTGCTGTTTCTGCGCCTGCTGCTCCAGTTGCTGATGATTGTCTTCAACAGTCTTTACTTCTGTTGCGGCCTGGTTTACCTGTTCTGTTTTTTCCCTGATCTGTACATCCAATGCCCTTACTTCTTCTAAGAGTGGCAGGGCTTGTTCCTGTTTTTGAATAGCAGCAGTGGCTGTTTGATTGGCGGTTTGTAGTTGCCTATCTAATATTTCCTGCTGCTGTTGCAGGCTGTCAAGGGTTGTTTGTAAGTTTTGCTGCGTTGCCGTCTTTTCGGCAAGTTGCTTTTCTGTCGCTTGTTGACCATCTACCCAGGTCCGCGTGGGTTGCACTTGTTCCACCTGCTTTAATTCCTGTTCACGGCCTGCTGCATTTTGCCTGGCCCCAATGGCCTGTTCCTGCGCTGTATGTGCTGTACTGAGATTGGTTTGTAATAGCGTAAGCTGGGTATGCCAGCCAATTTCCTTATTTAAAAGTTCTGCTTCTTTTTCCTGTATGGCTATGCTTTGTTCCATGGTTGTTTTTTGCCGCTCCAGCTCTTCCAGTTCTTCCGGTGTAAGTGTGGCAATGCCTTCCCGTTTCAGGTTTAGGTCTTCCAGCTCCCTTTTCTCTTTACTATAATTAACAAATATCTGCCTGGATATTTCAGAATAAATACGGGTACCCGTAAGCTTTTCCAACAGAGCAGATTTATCCTCTTTAGGTGCTTTAAGAAAGGCTGTAAAATCACCCTGGGCAAGCAATACGGATCGGGTGAACTGTTCAAAATTCAATCCTACCAGTCTTTCTATCTCTTCTAGCACTTCATTCTTCCTTCCGGGGATATCTGCGTTAGTATCGATGTTTTTCAAGGCGATGCTATATTGCTGCAGGCTTCCTTCGGCCTTATCTCTTGCTCTTCGAACCCGCCAGGTAGCCCTGTAGCGTTGTCCGTCTACACCCGCAAAATCTACTTCTGCAAATCCTTCGCCGGTACCGTCTCTTAATATGCCCCGCACATCGCCCTGGCTTATGGCACTTCCCTGAGCATCCGTTATTTCGATCCCGGATTCTTTTGCCTGCAAGTACCTGGGCGTTTTGCAGTATAAGGCAAGGCAAAGCGCATCCAGGATGGTAGACTTTCCCGCACCGGTAGGGCCGGTTATGGCAAAAATGCCTGCGGATGATAACGGCTCCTGTGTAAAATCAATTTCGGTTACACCTTCAAGCGAGGCCAGGTTTTTTATGCGGATGCTGAGTATCTTCATACAGTCTCGGATTGGGCTACCTCCTGGGTTACCTGGTTAAATAATTGGAGTAGTTCCACCGGAACGGCATTATTATACTTAGCTTGGTACACTTTCGCAAACACATCCTGCGGTTGTAACTCATGAAGATTGTCTTCCACAACTGTTTCTGTCGTATTGCCTGGAACTGTAACCACTGGGTACTTCACATCGATCTTTGCCAGGCGAACATCTTTGCCGCTTAGGGCTGTTTCTATTTTGTGCCTTAGGCCGGGTTCGGGCCCATGCAGCAAAACACGTACTTCCAGGTACGGCGCTAATTGCGGATTAATACCGGTGGCAGGTAGTTGTTGCAAAGCATTGATCACTTCGGTAAGTGAACTGTGTACAGAGGGCACCCGTTGTAATGTCACAGATACAGGGATCTCTATAGATCTCAGGTTGCTTATGTCTCGTTCTTCCAGGTCGAACAAAATGACCTGGTGTTTATAATTAAGTTCTGAAAACGACATAGGAATTGGGCTACCACAATACCTTACATGCTCTTTACCACCAATGCGCTGGGCTTTGTGGATATGTCCCAATGCCACATACCGGATATCTTCGGGAAAAGCTGTAGCGCCAATACACTCTACACCGCCCATGATCAGCCTTTCGGTTTTATCCATGTCGGTAACCTCTGCCTGCTGTGCATGTAAATGCCCCATACAGATTACGGGTTCATTCGCCTGCTTTTGAATACAGGCATAGTCGTAAGCTGCTGTATATAACGCCGACACCCCTGCGGTATAGATATTTTCAGCATCGGTAACAATAGGGTAATCGCCCATGCGCAAAAAAGGAATGGCCATGCACCAGGCTTTGATAGCGCCGGTTGTATCTTTCAGTGGTATGATCAGTTTTTCGTAATCAATACTGCCATCTTCTTTCTTTTCAATGAGGCCAATGATATGTATGTTGGATGATTCCAACAGGGGTTTGGGAGATTCCAATCTGGACGCAGAATCATGATTGCCTGCCGTTACTATTATCTGCAAATCCGGATTGGCACTCACTGCTCTGTTCAGGAAAGAATAGAACATTTTGATAGATGCCGCCGAAGGATTGGATAAATCAAATACGTCCCCACTGATCATCAAAACATCGACCTGCTCGGTTATAAGCGTTTCCAAAAGCCAATTTAAAAACTGATGATGTTCGTAAGTACGATCGTATTCGTGAAACAACTGGCCAATATGCCAGTCGGCGGTATGAAGGATAACCATTACAATGTTATATTGCTTTAATAATCAATTCGTTTTGGGCTTCTCTTTTGGGGATATGTGCTAAATTTTCTATTCGACAATTTAACCTTAAAAAATTGAATATGAAAATGCAATTTCCGAAGTCGTCTACATTACAAACATGTTAGTGCAAATGATGTCAACAAAATGGCCACAATGTACTCAACTCCTTTATCCTATCCGCGAGGGAAAACACACGATTATGGGTAGCTAAAACATTCGCTTTTCCCAGCTATATGCATTTATTCCATCTAAATCTTGTCTAAAAATAAAAAACGTAGTTATGAAATCAGCCTATTTATATGTTCGGGTAAGCACCGATGAACAAAAAAGAAAAGGCCACTCCCTTGAAGAACAGGAAGATCGCCTTATAAAACATTGCGAAATATATGGTATCCTGGTTAAGGGTATCTACCGGGAGGATTATTCAGCAAGAGATTTTAACCGTCCCGAATGGAAAAAGCTTATTAACAAAATCCGAAAAAATACCCACAGGCCACCTGAAAATATCTTATTCATAAAATGGGACCGCTTTAGCAGGAATATTGAGTATGCTTATCAAATGATAAGAATGTTAAGGGAACTGAATTTACAGCCTATGGCAATAGATCAGCCGATTGATCTTGAAGTACCGGAAAGTATAGTCATGCTTGCAGTCTATTTATCCATACCGGAAGCGGAGAACAGCAGACGTGGCTTAACTACCTCAGACGGCATGCGAAGGGCGAGAAAAATGGGACGATGGCCGGGAAGAGCACCTATGGGTTATATGAACCGTACAACTCCTGACGGTAAAAAATGTATTATACCTAAACAACCAGAGGCAGATTATATTAAATGGTCATTTCAACAACTGGCAACGGGGGCTTTTACGATCAGTCAGGTTAGAAAAATGGCTTGCGTAAATGGATTTCAATGTAGTAAGAACAACTTTTGGAAACTCGTACATAATCCGATCTATTGCGGCATCATTA
>NZ_CAMLHF010000320.1 GCF_946479715.1 uncultured Pedobacter sp.
CCGAGAAATTTATCAGGTTAATGCAGGAGTATGATGCCCAGGCCCATGCAGTAGGTTCCGGATTTCATATGAACCCATCACCCGGAAATATTAAGGATGGTTTAATAACCGATGCCATCAAAAGTACCGGAGCGGCTAAAAAAGCAGGTACTTCTCCTGTAGTTGATGTTTTGGATTATACCGAGCCGGTAACCAAACCAGGATTAAGCCTGGTATGTACTCCTGGAAATGATGTCGAGGCAACAACAGGAAAAGCAGCCAGTGGCGCTACGTTAATCTTGTTTACCACAGGTTTAGGTACGCCAACAGGAAACCCTGTTTGCCCGGTAATTAAAATAGCAACAAATACAGCCCTAACCAACAGAATGGGCGACATCATTGATATAGACACTGGTGCAATTATTCGTGGCGAAAAAACCATTGAAGAAATGGGCGAAGAGATTCTTGAATATTGTATAAAAGCTGCAAGTGGCGAAATCACACCTAAAGCAGTATTGTTGAATCAGGATGACTTCATCCCATGGAAAAGAGGCGTTTCATTATAATAAGGTAAGCATGTTCAGTTTAAAAGGAAAATCAGCAATTATTACAGGCGGAGGAAGCGGAATAGGCAGAGCAATATCTGTTCTTTTTGCAAAACAAGGGGCTTTGGTTCATATTATTGAATTAAACTCAGAAGCTGCCTCACAAACAATAGACGAGATCAGTAAAGCAGGCGGAAATGCAATAGGCTATAGCTGTGATGTAAGTAACCAGGCTCAGGTAGTCGATATCTTCAACAAAATAGGAAATATAGATATCCTGGTTAATAACGCTGGTATTGCCCATGTAGGAAACCTTGAGACCACCAGTGAAGATGATTTCACTAAGATCTTTAATGTAAATGTTAAAGGAGCTTACAATTGCTTATATGCTGCAATCCCGGCATTGAAAAAAAGCAATTCACCAGTAATCCTTAACATGGCTTCTATCGCTGCATTGGTTGGAATTACCGACAGGTTTGCTTATTCTATGAGTAAAGGTGCAATTTACGCCATGACACTCTCTGTAGCACGCGATTATATGGCCGATGGCATCAGATGTAACAGCATTTCACCTGCAAGGGTGCATACGCCTTTTGTGGATGGCTTTATTGCCAAAAACTATGCAGGTCAGGAAGAAGCGGTTTTCGAAAAACTATCCAAAAGTCAGCCAATAGGCCGCATGGGTAAACCAGAAGAAGTAGCCTCTCTGGCTTTATACTTATGTTCAGACGAAGCTGGTTTTGTAACTGGAAACGACTATCCTTTAGATGGAGGATTTGTTAAATTAAATAACTAATTTGAGTTTTTAAAATAAATATATATCAATGAAATTAATCAGATGGGGAGCAGCCGATCAGGAAAAAACCGGCGTTATTATAAACGATATTTGGTATGATACCTCGGCCTTTGGCGAAGACTATAATGAAAAATTTTTTAATGATAACGGATTAGCCAGACTGGATGCATTTGTTAAAGCAAATGAGGGTAAATTGGCCACAATCCCTGCAGGCACACGTTTAGGTTCACCGGTAGCACGTCCTTCAAAAATAGTTTGTATAGGATTAAACTATGCCGACCATGCAAAGGAAACCAACGCACCAATACCACCTGAACCGGTTATTTTTATGAAATCCTCTACTGCTATGGTAGGGCCTTTTGATGATATTGTGATCCCTAAAAATTCTGTTAAAACAGATTGGGAAGTTGAGTTGGCAGTTGTAATCGGGAAAAAAGCATCTTATGTTGATGAGGCTGATGCGCTTGATTATGTAGCGGGTTACGTTTTGCATAATGATGTTTCAGAGCGTGAATTCCAGATCGAAAGAAACGGAACATGGGACAAAGGGAAAGGTTGCGATACTTTTGCTCCTTTAGGGCCATTCCTTGCTACACAGGATGAAATTGCCGATGTAGATAACCTTAGACTTTGGCTTAGCGTAAACGGCAAAATAATGCAGGATGGAAATACTTCCAACTTTATATTCAATGTGCCTTTTGTAATTTCATATGTAAGTCAGTTCATGACTTTACTGCCTGGAGATGTAATCTCTACCGGAACACCGGCAGGTGTTGGATTAGGGTTTAATCCTCCTGTTTATCTTAAAGAAGGTGATGTTGTAGAACTTGGCATAGATGGCCTTGGTACCTCAAAACAACAGGTTAAAAATTATGTTAAGAATTGATTCTCATCAGCATTTCTGGAAATACAATGCGGTAAGGGATAGCTGGATAACAGACGATATGGCGGTGCTGCAGGATGATTTTCTTCCAATGCACCTCCAGCCGGTTCTTCAGCACTTTGATTTTGATGGCTGTGTGGTTGTTCAGGCAGGTCAATCTGCTGCAGAGAATGCCTTTCAACTTCAAAACGCCAGGGATCATTCTTTTATTAAGGGTGTAGTCGGCTGGGTCGATCTGAGGGCTGCAAACATCAGTGAGCAGCTTGCCGATTTAAGCGAACATCCTCAGATGAAAGGATTCAGGCATATTTTGCAAGGCGAAACAGACAGGGCCCTAATGCTCAAACCTGATTTTGTTAACGGAATAAGCAAGTTAAAGGATTACGGATTTACTTATGATATATTGGTTTTTCCGGATCAGTTACAATATGCTGCTGAACTGGTAGCTAAATTTCCGGATCAGCCCTTTGTACTGGATCATATTGCTAAACCGGATGTTAAAAATAAAAACATTGATGGTTGGGCGCTTGATATACAAAAACTGGCAGCTCATGAAAATGTATACTGTAAAGTATCCGGTCTGGTAACTGAGGCAGATTGGAAATACTGGAAAAAAGAAGACTTTACCCCATATCTTGATGTGGTTTTTGAAGCCTTTGGAACAAATAGATTGATGTACGGGTCCGATTGGCCGGTAAGCCTGGTTGCGGCTGCTTACGGGCAGGTGGTAGATCTGGCTAAAAGCTATGTTTCCGAGCTCTCAGAAAACGAACAAGAGTTATTCTGGGGAGGTAATGCAACTAAATTTTACAATTTGAAATAAGCAATCTATGGATCTGCAATTAAAAGATAAAGTAATTATCGTAACAGGTGGTGCTAAAGGCATTGGCGAGGGCATTGTAAGGGTATTGGCCAAAGAAGGAGCCATTCCTGTTATCATTGGAAGAAACGAAGCCGACAATTTGAAGGTTGCTGATGATATAGCCGCAAACGGGGGTAAAGTATTTCAGGTCGTTGCTGAATTAACTAATCCGGAAGATAATGCTAAAGCTATCGCCCAGGTGTTGGAAAAGTTTGGTCGAATAGACGGATTGGTAAACAATGCAGGTGTAAATGATGGGGTTAGCCTAACCAGCGGCAGCTATGAAAAGTTTATGGAAAGCTTACATAAAAATATTGTTCATTATTATTTAATGGCACATCACGCTTTACCATCACTCATCAAATCAAAAGGGGCTATTGTTAATATAGGCTCAAAAGTTGCTGATACCGGTCAGGGTGGTACATCTGCCTACGCAGCAGCTAATGGGGGCAGAAATGCGCTTACAAGAGAGTGGGCGGTTGAATTATTGCCTCATGGCATCCGTGTAAACTCTGTGATCGTAGCAGAGTGCTATACACCTTTGTATCAAACA
>NZ_CAMLHF010000321.1 GCF_946479715.1 uncultured Pedobacter sp.
TTCAGCTAAGGCGGCATTCACATCTCTGGCGTTTGTTACGTCGCTGATTATGGCCGTATTTCCTAGTTTTTCGGTAATTACATTTGCATTTTTAATATAATCTCTTTCAGCCGCAATTCTTTCGGGAGTTCCAGGCTGAAGGAGTTCCATCTTATCCTGAGCAGCTCTTAAAGCATCCAGATCTGCTGTTATTCCTAAATCTTTACCAGGAATTGTAAATTTTGAAGGTGTTAATACTGTGGTAAATAGAGACGAATTCTCGTTTAAACGTTTATCAAATCCGTCGAGTTTAATATTTAATCCTTTAATGCCGTCCTCTACTCCTTTGTTAACCCTTATATTTATTTTGTCATCTAAATCTATATCCTTGATATAAGGAGCAAGCTTCAGGTTAAGATCTTTTGTATAATTAGGTATAATTTCGAAAACATGATCTATTGGGTATTTTGGAATTATTGGGGTTCCAGGAGGAAATGGTAATGGCAGTGGGGTGTATATTGGTGGGTTGTTTACCACATCTTTATCAATATTAGCATAAGGAAGCATAAAATCAGCAACTACAGTCTTATCATCGGCAGTGTAAACAATTACAAATGTTCCTCCACGTAATACACCGCCAGCGTGTTCTAAACCTGGATTTTCTTTCATGAAGTTGCCGAGCATTAACCCGGTTTTCTTTTTAATTATAGTGTTTTGATAGATACTTGAAATAACGTCCGTTTTTCTGAGGATATCGGAATTGAGTATGAAATCGTGTGGAATGGCCGTATTTGAGAAGGTAAACTGCTTGGTTTGTGCCTTAACATTGCTGGCTGCTGTAATGATGTTTGATACTGCAGAACGGTATTTTACATAATCAAACCTTATATCGCCAATATCTACAGCATTGTCATACACATTTTGCCTCGCTGTTTTAAACTCAGTTGCGGGAATTAATGTTGTAGCTGCATCCGTTACTCTTACAAGATCATCATTAACCGAATCTGCATCATCCATTTTATCAAAAAAGGTGCTCTTTATCGATTTTTCGTACATATATAAATGAGGGAAAAACCATGGTCTTGGAGGAATTGTTTCTAGTTTCTTCTCGACCTGAACAGATATAATATTTATAGGCAAATTATTTTCCAGTATGATTTTGTTAAGCGAAGCTTCAACATCAGTAAGTTTAAAGCCTATATGCCCTTCTACCCTGAAAAAAGTATATTTAAGGATATTATATTTTAAGGGCGTAATTGTAGCACCAACATTGGAGTATTGAATTGAATTATAAGAAAGAATCTGGTTCTCTTTTTTGCGGTTGTTTGCATTAAAATTCCAATATAGATTTATAGGGAAACCTGCGTTGTAACTATAATAGAAAGGTATACTTCGTTCGCCAAGTGGCGCATCTTCAAAAAGACTAGGTATTATTTTAAGGCCTGTATCTACAGAACGGAAATCTTCAGCTTTTGGAACTTTGAAGCTGCTAATCATGCTATGTATGCGCATAAAATTGAACCGTGTTACTTCATCTGAATCAGTAGAGCTATTCAATATCGGTGATTCGTAAAAATGATGGCGGTATTCCAAATCGATGTGTATTTTATTGAACCGTTTGATCAGAATGCCAAAATTGAACCGGATATTACTTGGCTTTAAAATATTTGCGCGAAGCAGACTAGATATTGGTCTGGCTTCGAGTATCGGACGGTCTCCTATAGGCGGAATTCTTAAATCTGGAAAAATTACGGGTATAGGATTTTTTAAGGTTGCATCCCTAACCAAACCAATCAATACATGTTTAGGAAATAAATCAACATCGGGTGAGGCCAACATATCATCAGAAAATAAGCTTTCTCTAAGCTCGTTATAGGCATAACTAATGTCTCGGGCATAATCATAAACATATTGACCGTAAAAGGACTCACTAAGCTTAAACTGTTCCTCCAGTAAGCTTTTCCACTTCTCTGTCGGATCTCCTCCTTCAAAATCATCTTCAACTACCAGTTTACAAACCTGGTAAGCCTTGGTAAGTTTGGCTACAATATCGTCTTTTACAACTAGCGCATTATTAAATGATGCGTTAAGCTCTTTATAAGTGTCTAGGTCGGTATTAACAATAACCCTGGGAATATTAAGATCATCAATTGAAAAATAATCCTTATTCATTGAAGGCATGCTTTGAAGCAAAGCACCAATATTATTTTTATGGATAAGCAAAATCTTTAATTCTTTTACGGCGATAACGCCTTTATTGTCGCAATCAGTTCCTGTGCATAGATCTGGATCGTTGTTATAATCCTCCAAGTATAAAATACCTGCATAATCTTTCAGTGCAGTGCCGGTAGTTGCTTCAAGTGTGGCCAAATCTTTGCCTGGTATGGCTCCTACCTGTCGACTATCTCTTAATTCGAACATTGGTAAGGGCTGATCGCTATCATTAAGAAAATAAGAATATTTGGCGTTTAAATCTTCAAAAACATCATATTGATCAAACTCCTGATCGTAATCAAAATACAATAGATCGCCATCGGTAGTAATTGCAGCGCCTTTTGAAACTACCAAGTGTTTGTTATCTATTACCCCTATTTCCAGTCCATAAATAATCCCGACTCCAATTGCTTTGGTTCGTGTTAATTTGTTCTGTACGTCCAGATAGTTGAATAAATCATTCAACTGATCTGCCGTTAATACCTGATCATTTTCGAAAATAGTAAAGCGGGTATTGTCTTTACTAATTTGGTCGAGCACATTACCCATAATATTTTATGTTTTAAGAGTTCCCAATGCATTTTGATTTAGCATAAAGAGCGTCCGCTCTTCACTACTACTACAATCTTCGAGTCTGGCCACCGGATAAATTGATCTTAATGCCGTTAAAATGGTGACAAACTCGGTTAATTTTGTATTTGTCGTATCTTCTGTTTTTCCTGATTTAACATCCAGCCATTCTTTATACGCATTTTCGAATGTGATTAATTGCTCATTACTAACCCAGCAAATCTTTACAAACGTATGTGCCGGAGCTTCCATTCTAATTGTTCGTTCTGCATACTGCCTAAAAGCGATATTCAGAAAGCGTGGTGTGTACGCGGGTAAAATAATACTGATCCGAAATGAATAAGGGTCTTTATCGTCACAGTCTTTACAGCTATCATCAACACAAATTGGCATAAAGCCGGCTTCATCGTCAGGAATTAATTCGGGCACTTCAGTTGAAGGGGTGTTTATTATTTTGACCTGAGGGGGCAACAAAAGCATGTGTTCTATTAAAAACATACCTTCATCGGCTCTATTTTTAGTAACGAGTAAAACCAACTGTTGCAAATCCAAACTTGCATCATTCATGGAGGAATAAAGCTTGGTACTGGTGCCTATTACTTTATCTGCGTTTAAAACCTGATAATAAAAGGTACCATCTCCATTATCTATTGTTTTCAAATTCTGAGCCTGGTAAATCAGACTGATTGAATCTTCAAGTGCAAAACGAGCGCCTTCTTCTCCGGGAAATTTCTCGGAGCCTTCCAACAGAATAGTTCCATTTTTGAAATCTGTTATCCTGTACCAGTACTCGTCGTTACCTGATCCGTTTAACCCGTGTTGAATTTCTGTATTCAGGTTAACCAGGT
>NZ_CAMLHF010000322.1 GCF_946479715.1 uncultured Pedobacter sp.
CAGATAAATGCGAATTATAAATATCAAACGGAGCTTGTTGATCAGAGATGTTTGCCAATGGGATATATTCTTCCTCAGAATCTTCAAGGGTTATAACCGCATGTCTGTGAGAGAACGTACCCCGCTCTACATCCTGTCCGCTTAAACGCACCCTTTTTCCTTCAGCAAGGATAGTACCATAGGCCAATTGTTCACCCATTGCCCAATCAAACACATGCGTAGTATTTGCCATTTTGCTACGCTCTTCAAAAAGCTTTTCAATTTTCTTAAAGAACTTTTTATTTGATGGAAGCGTACTTATTCTTTTCGCAACTTCAAGTAGCGTTGATTTCTTAACAGAAGTATTTGGAGAAGTTTCAAAATCCTTAGGTGTAGCTAAACGCATGTCTGACCATGCACCGCCAAATTTCACCTCATGATAAGTAGAAGTTATTTCTTTAGCTTCATTTAAACGCTCCTGCAATATACCACGGAACTCTTTCTCCATTTCCTTAGCTAAACTTGCTTCAAGTTTACCCTCACCAATCAGTTGCTGAATATAAATATCACGTGGATTAGCGTGCTTCTCTATACTTTTGTATAGAAGCGGTTGAGTAAATTTAGGTTCATCGGCCTCGTTATGGCCAAATCTGCGGTAACATAAAATATCAATGAACACATCATTTTTATATTTCTGACGATATTCCATTGCCAAATTAATCGCATAAACTAAAGCCTCAGGATCGTCACCATTCACATGGAATACCGGCGATAACGTTACTTTAGCAATATCAGTACAATAAGTACTGGTACGGCCATCTTTATAGTTTGTAGTAAAACCAATCTGGTTGTTTATAATCAAGTGAATTGTTCCACCAGTTTTATAACCATCCAAACCAGCCATCTGAATTACTTCATAAACAATACCCTGTCCTGCAACGGAAGCATCACCATGTATCAAAATTGGTGCAATGCGTGCATTGTCGCCACCGTATTTGAAATCAATTTTAGATCTGGTCATACCTTCTACTACCCCATTCACTGTTTCCAGGTGAGAGGGGTTAGGGCATAAACTCAAATGCACACTATTACCATTATTGGTAGTAACATCAGTTGAGTAACCAAGGTGGTATTTCACGTCACCTCCAAAAGGAGATTCGGCACTGTAACCCTTACCTTCAAATTCAGCAAAGATATCCTTATAGGTTTTCTGCATGATATTAGCAAGAACGTTTAAACGCCCTCTGTGTGCCATACCAATTACAAACTCTTCAATTCCAAGTTCTGCGCCTTTTTCAATTACCGAATCCAGCGCTGGAATTAAAGCCTCAGCTCCTTCAAGAGAAAAACGCTTCTGACCAAGAAACTTAGTCCCAAGGAAATTCTCAAAGCTAACTGCTTCATTCAATTTCTTTAATATCCTTCTTTTCTCATCAATAGAGAAGTTTGGCGTATTACGCGCGCTTTCCATTTTCTCTTCAATCCATGAAAGAATTTCAGGAGTACGTACGTACTTATATTCTGCACCAATAGAGCGACAGTAAGTTTGCTTTAAAAAAGCAATTATATCACTAAGCTTAGCTGCTCCAATACCAATCTCAATTCCAGAATTAAATACAGTGTCCAGGTCTGCCTTTGTTAATCCAAAGTTTTCCATGTCCAAAGTAGGTAAATGGTGACGTCTTTCCCTTACCGGATTGGTTTGGGTAAATAAGTGGCCGCGCTGACGATAGCCATTGATTAAATTAAGAACATTAATTTCCTTTAAAAAATGTTCAGGAGTCTCTGAACTAACCGATGTTCCGGAAGACCCTCTTCCAAAATCAAAGCCTTCAAAAAACTTTTGCCAACCAAACTCAACAGAATTAGGATCTTGTTTATAAGACTGATATACGGATTCTATGTATTCGGCATTTGCGCCGTTGAGATAAGATAAATTATCCATTATGTGTGAATTGCTATAAGTGTTGCAAAATTAGGTTTTTTTACCTTAATAAACAGGTAAATTTCCTTATAAATCTTCAAGAAATTCAACCATATCACAAACATTTTTCAATGGTGTCAGTTGATCCTTTACAAGAATATCAAATTCTGATATCAAACTCCCTGCCACTAACAATGGTACGTTCAAATTATCCATCACCTTTCCTACAACTTTATTAATGTCCTTACCTAAATTTAAGGAGGTTAACACAATAAATGAATAATCTGGTTTATAAGCCGCCACAATTTTTTTCAGGTCAGCATAAGGTATCCCCGAACCAAGATAAAGTGTATCCTGCCCACAGTTTTTCAATAAAAATCTGGCGAATAGCAAACCAGCTTCGTGCATCTCTGCCTCAGGCAAAAAGAGCAGAAATCGTTTAGGCTCATCTTTATGTGGTTTTTCAACTTTATCAATCTCCACAATGATACGATCTCTGATCAGATTAGAAGCAAAATGCTCATGAGAAGGATCGATAGCACCCGTTTGCCAAAGCATCCCAACCTTCTTCATAAAAGGGAAAAGCACAAGGTCCATGGTTTTAATTAATCCCATTTCCTCAATGCATCCTGCTAAAGTATTGGAAAAAGCTTCTTCATCATAGTCGATAGTAGCGTTAGAGAGGCTAAGCATCTGAACAGAATCATTATTCCAATCTGCTTTAAGCTGAGTAACCAGATCAGAGATCTGCTTCTTACTCATTTTGGCTATCTTACTGATCTTGTAGCCATTCTCATTAAGCGTAACAATATTTAAAAGGGACTTTAAGTCCTCCTCATCGTAATACCTGATGTTAGTCAATGTCCGTTTAGGCGGCACAAGATTGTACCGGATTTCCCACGCCCTGATGGTGTGTGCCTTTATGCCTATGAGGCCTTCTATATCACTAATTGAGAATTTTTTCACACTATATTGAACAACAAATGTTAAACAAGTTTGTTTAAAAAACAATTTTTGTTTAACATTTTTTTAATCAACTGTCCAAAAGCAGCAATTATTAAACAACAATATCAGACAAGAGACGCAGCATCAGGAGATACTACATCCAGAATTTTCATTTGTTTATCAAGGTCAAATGTGTTCTTCGATTTAAGGTCAAGGCCGGCGCCTGCAACATTTGCCCAATTACCCCAATTACTTGCAGGAGCATAATCAATCAGCTTTTCTTCAAAATATGCAGCCCCAATTGTCCAATGAACTTTCAAAACATGAATCAAAAAAGTAGCAACAACTAAGCGGCCTGCATGAGGAATAAATCCGGAGTCATTTAGCTCCTTCATATATTTATCAACAAGCAAATGCCCTGTCTTGCCATCTTTCCATTTTTTCACCAAAGTCTCATCAACCTCAACAGGCGATAAGATCAGTTCCTCAAAATCTGGCTCCTGGAAAAACTTAATCCCATGTTTTTTAAACATAAACCTAAAGTAATCCCGCCAAAGCAATCCCAATAATATCTGATTAAAATTAGGGTTGGCACCAAAGCTTGTTTCAGCCTCTTTAACCATCCAATAAACCTTTCTTGGCGAAAGACACCCGAACGAAAGCCATCCGGAAATTTTAGAAGAAAAACCCTGCTTATCCGCAGCAACTTTAGAGCTGTATTTAATATAAATAT
>NZ_CAMLHF010000323.1 GCF_946479715.1 uncultured Pedobacter sp.
GCCTTGACAGGGCCTCTCTAGGGCCAATTGCCCTAGCAACCCCCTAGCAAGGCCCTGACAAAGCCCAGTCGCACTTAACTCACCATTAAGTTTGAGGCAGTTTTGGCTCCATTTTTATTTGGTACAACAGCTACATATTAATTTTAAACCAAATTTTATTTGGAATTGCGATTTCAATCTATATATTTGCATCTCCTCAGGATGCTAGCCATTGTTGATAAGGAACTTAAATAATATTATGAACACTATTTTGAACCATCATTTACATTTGCACCATCGCCAATTGGCGATGTATATGTAATGTTTTGTACTTCAAAACTTGTTTCCGACCTTATTTTCTTGTTCAATTCAATAATAATCAAAAGCACATTTGAAAACACTTAAAATCGCTATCCAGAAATCGGGTAGATTAAACGAAAAATCAGTAGAAATCCTTAAAAATTGTGGTCTATCTTTCGAAAACTACAAAAGCTCATTAATTTCAACCGTTACAAACTTTCCATTGGAAATCCTTTTCTTAAGAGACGACGATATTCCTGAATATGTACAGGATGGAATTGCCGATCTGGGTATAGTTGGTGAAAACGTAATTGTAGAGTCTGGCTCTGAAGTTACCTATCTTCAAAAATTAGGCTTCGGTAAGTGTACACTTAAAATCGCAATTCCTAACGAAAGTCACATTACAGAAATTGCACAATTGGAAGGAAAAGCCATTGCAACTTCTTACCCTGTAATCCTAGAAAAATATCTTAAAGACAATCATGTAAATGCTGAGGTTCGTACCATATCAGGATCTGTAGAAATTGGTCCGGGTTTAGGATTAAGTGATGCGATTTGCGACATCGTTTCTACTGGTGGCACATTGAAAAGTAATGGATTGAAACCATTCTCAGAAGTGATGAAATCTGAAGCTGTTTTGATTGGAAAAGAAGGTTCAGAATTATTACCTGAAGTTCAGGAATTGTTGCAAAGGATCCGTTCGGTACTGCGTGCAAAAGAGACCAAATATGTTGTGCTGAATGTGGCTAAGAATAACCTTAAAAAAGTTGTAGATCTTTTGCCAGGTGTAAAAAGCCCGACTGTAGTTCCATTGTTTGATGAGGATTGGGTTGCTGTACATTCTGTAATTGCAGAGCATGATTTCTGGGAAAAGATCAATAGTCTTAAAGCAGCCGGCGCACAAGGAATTGTTGTTATGCCAATTGAAAAAATCATTGCTTAATTATAAGATTACAACAGAAAAACGCTTATTTTATCATTAACTAATAGTTAAACTTAAAATATAACAACTTGAAAATCTACAGTTATAAAGATTTATCTAAACAAGAGATTGAATCGATCTGTTTAAGACAGCTGGAAGACGACACTACCATACAAGACCGTGTAAAAGGCATAGTTGATGCTGTTAAAACTGATGGAGACAAGGCCTTGTTTAGCTTTGCGAAACAGTTTGACCAGGTTGAATTAACACAGCTGTTCATCGGCAAAAAAGAGATTGAGGAGATTGCTGCATCTATTCCTGCAGATGCAAAAGCAGCTATTGATACAGCCTACCAAAATATTCGAACCTTCCATGCAGCTCAGGTCTATAAAGAAGGAAAGATAGAGACAATGCCAGGTGTAACCTGCTGGCGCGAAACAAGGACTATTGACCGCGTAGGCCTTTACATCCCCGGTGGCTCTGCTGTTTTGCCAAGTACTTTTTTAATGCTTGGAATACCGGCAATACTTGCAGGATGCAAAGAGATCGTGGTGTGTTCTCCTCCTCAAAAAGACGGAAAAACAAATTGCTACCTGGCCTATTGCGCTTTGAAACTGGGAATTGAAAAGATCTATCTTGTGGGCGGCGCGCAGGCAGTTGCTGCAATGGCTTACGGAACAGAAAGTGTTCCTAAGGTATACAAGATCTTTGGTCCGGGTAACCGTTATGTAACGCAGGCAAAACAGTTGATCCAGTCGACAACCATGACTGCAATTGATATGCCGGCTGGTCCTTCAGAGGTTTTAGTGCTTGCAGATGAGACTGCCAATCCGTCATACGTTGCTTCCGACCTACTTGCACAGGCTGAACACGGCGCTGATAGTCAGACTATACTAGTCTCTACCTCAAACGAAATCATAGCTAAAACGCTTGAACAAGTTGACATTCAACTAAAAGAACTTCCACGAAAAGATGTAACCGCCCTTGCAATAGCAAATTCGTACGCTGTGCTGGTAAAAGATCTGGAACAAGGCATGGAATTTAGCAACACCTATGCTCCGGAACACCTGATCCTTTCTACGGATCATTTTGAACAGCTTATACCATTGATAGCTAATGCAGGATCTGTATTTTTGGGTAATTTAACCCCGGAAAGCGCAGGAGATTATGCTTCGGGCACTAACCACACTTTGCCTACAAGCGGCTTTGCAAAAGCTTACTCTGGTGTTTCACTTGATTCGTTTGTAAAGAAGATTACCTTCCAGCACATCAGCCTTAAGGGTTTAGAAAATATTGGTACCACTGTTGAGGTGCTTGCAGAAGCAGAAGGCCTAAGGGCACACAAGAATGCAGTAAGCATCAGATTGAAAGACATAGTTTAATAAATCCGTCATCTCGAACGAAGAGAGAGATCTCTTGTTCTGGAATACTCATTCAAGAGCTCTCTCTCTTCGTTCGAGATGACGGTAGCAAAAATTAATCCCGTTAACATGGATATTAATAAATTACAAAGAGAAAACATTAAAAACCTCCGCCCCTATTCTACGGCGAGGGATGAATATAAAGGGCAGGCCAGCATATTTTTGGATGCTAATGAGAACAGCTATGGCTCTCCATTAGATCAGAATTATAACCGCTACCCTGATCCTTTACAGCTTGATCTTAAAGATGCGATCAGCAAAATCAAAGGAGTTCCAATTGAAAATACCTTTCTTGGAAATGGAAGCGACGAAGCGATAGATCTTCTTTTCAGAGCTTTTTGTGAGCCGGGAATAGATAACATCATCATCCTTCCTCCAACCTATGGCATGTATGAAGTTTCGGCAAATATCAACAATATTGAAATACGTAAAGTCGATTTACTACCTAGTTTTCAGCTGGATCTTGAGGGCATTGCAGAGGCTATTGATGAGCACACTAAACTGATCTTTATCTGTTCCCCAAACAACCCTACAGGAAACTCAATTATCCGTACAGATATTGAAACGGTACTGGCTAATTTCAATGGCCTGGTGGTGATAGATGAGGCATATATTAACTACGCAAAACAGCGCACATTTATTAAAGAATTAACAGAGTATCCAAATCTTGTGGTATTGCAAACTTTCTCTAAAGCCTGGGGTCTGGCAGCACTGCGCTTGGGTATGGCTTTTGCCGCGCGTCCGGTTATAGATGTGCTAAATAAAGTTAAACCTCCGTATAATATCAACCAAGCTACTCAGGATATTGCTTTAAAAGCGTTAGAAAACATAGAACAGGTAAATGACTGGATT
>NZ_CAMLHF010000324.1 GCF_946479715.1 uncultured Pedobacter sp.
ACCTATAATTGAAGTCTTGGGATTATACTGGATGTATTCATTGTCTTCTAAAAGATATCCATTAGCCTTATTTTGTACCAGGTGGCTACGTGAGAAACCTGTATTTGCCATTTTTAAAGGATTAAAAAGGTGCGCTTTAGCGAACTGACTAAGATCCTGACCGCTTACTATACTCACAATTTTGGAAAGGAAAAAATAACCGGAATTAGTGTAGCTTTCCTGATCGCCCGCTGGAAAGTTTAATGATGACTGACGCGAAAGTGTAGCGTAAGCTTGCTGATCTGTGGTTTTACCATTTTCTTCCATATCCCTAAGCCAGAGTAATGTAGTGAAGTCTTTAATGCCGCTTTGATGGTGAATAAGCTGATCAATGGTAATGGTATCTGCATACGCAGGGAGGTCCTTGAAATATTTAGAAAGGTGGTTGCTTGTTTTTAATTTTCCTTGTTCTTCAAGCAAATAAATGCAGGCTGCCGTGAATTGTTTAGATACTGAGCAGATGTTAAAGCAAGTTGCAGAAGTGTTTTTACGTTTTGTATTGAGATCAGCTAATCCAAACCCATTGGCGTAAACCAGCTTTTCCTTTTGTACAATACCTACTGCTACTCCGGGGATATTGTTCTTTGAAAGATTGGCTAGAATACTGTCAATCTTTTTCTTATTGATAGATTGACCATTAACAGCATTTGCAAAGAAAAGGAATATAATAATTATAGGAGCAGAGAGGTTTTTCATAAGTATGGCGTCTATATAGTTATAGACGATTGATCTGAAATAATGGTTGCAATTTAAAATAAAAATTCCTGCCAGACATCCGTTTGGCAGGAATAACTAAAAACTAAAACTAAACTTTATTTTAATCGGTTTACATCTCCACTTTTGCTGGAGTTGTTTTTTACTGATGCACTTCCTTTATAGTTAATGTCACTACCTCCACTGGCACTTGCCTCTAATGCTTTATTAACATGAATGTTTGCATCAGAACCACCACTTGAACTTACTTTTGCGTAATCAACTACAAAATCCAGTGCATTTACATCACTGCCGCCACTTGTAGAGACCTGCATATTTGTAGCACTTCCCTTTAAATCGACATCAGAGCCGCCACTTGCTTGTATGTCCATATCTTTGGCTACTACATCTAACTTTAGATCTGAACCTCCTGAAACACTTAACGACAATCTATCTGTTTTCAATGTGTTTTGAGTGTATACATCGCTACCTCCACTTGCCGATAGGCCTTTAAGTGTCTTGTAGTTGATGTAAACTTTGATACTTTGATTTTTAAATAACCTTCCCCAGTTAACACCGTCTTTATATTTGATTCTTAAGTTATTTCCTTCTTTCTCAATGATGACATTTTTAATGAGATCGGGATGAGCATTGATACGAATATTCTCGGAATTGCTCTGTGTAAGGTATAGGTCTATTCCACTTGAAACTGAAATTTCATTAAAGTTGGTTATAGAAACGTCTTTATTCTGCTGGGCATTTGATGATATTACAGATGCCGAAAACACAAGTAGTGTTAGTGCTGATTTAAGTATAGATGATGCTTTCATAATTGGGTTTAGGTTGAGGGTTTATTGATTAGACGCAACAGAGGCCCAAACGTTGCATGATTTGTAAACTTTTTTTAAACGCATATAAAAATATTTTTATCTAAGTTTGAATATGAACCTTAAAATGGTTCTTTTTGTAGCATAAACAATGTGATACCAGATGGCAGAATCTCAATTACTTATTCTAGATAAAAAACAGATACAGCAAAAGATCAACAGAATTGCATACCAGATTCTGGAAGATAATTTAGATGAGAAGGAAATTGTATTGGCAGGGATATGGGACCGGGGCTATAAATTAGCCTTAAGGCTTAAGAAGGTATTGACAAAAATCTCTGATCTTAAAATCACAATGCTCAGAATAGATCTTGACAGGCTGAATACTAAATTGGTTGCTAATACTGATTTAGATGAGTCGCATTGGAAAAATAAAGTGATCATCCTTGTTGATGATGTGTTAAATAGTGGCAAAACGCTTGCTTATGGTTTAGGCGTTTTCCTGAATACGCCACATAAAAAAATCCGTACAGTTGTACTGGTAGACAGGAGCCACAAAATTTTCCCGATAGCTACTGATTTTGTTGGTCTGGAGATGGCTACTGTTTTAAAGGAACATGTTGATGTGGTTATGGATGTTGAAGGTGAGGAAGACAGGGTTTATTTAAGCTAGCCGTTTGCATTTGAGGCTATTTTTTCTCATTTTAGAGGGATGTACCAGTCCCAAAAAAGCCCTGTAATTTTTAAGTTCTTTTCCTGGTATGTTACTTATATCATAAAGAAGGACTTTTCTTCGTACAATTTTAATCAACTTCAGATCAAAGAAAATGAGGCTGTGCTTTTATTGGCCAATCATTTTAGCTGGTGGGATGGCTTTTTGATGTTTTATTTAAACAAAAAATTGTTTAAGAAACAGTTTCATGTGCTGGTTACAAAAGAGGATTATGAGAAGTTATGGTTTTTAAAATATTTGGGCGCTTTTGCTGCAGAAACTAAAGGAAAGGATGTGGTGCAAACATTAACATATGCAGGAAGCTTACTTGATGATCCCGATAATTTGGTACTTATGTTTCCCCAGGGAAAACTCTATACAAGCTACATCGGTAGTATAACTTTTGAAAAAGGCGTGATGCAGGTTGTGAATGCATCCAGAAAGAAATTTCAAACTATATTTTCGGCTAATCTTACCGATTATTTTGGAGGCAGAAAACCAGAGGCAAGGAGTTATCTCGCTACCTGGGAAGCGGAGGAGTATGTGAGTTTGCAACTACTCAAAAGTGAGTATAACAAACATTATGGATATGCAGTTAAAAGCCAGAGTAAAACAATATGATCATTTTTGTTTATGCTGTTCTTGTGTTTCTTGTGCTGCGGTTTTCAGTTACGTTATTTAATTTCTTATCCAATCCAAAACTCGGTTATTACGGAAAGCACTTTACGGATAAGGTTTCAGTTATCATTTCTTTGTCGGATGAAAATGATGATCCTTCTTCATTGATAGCAGCTATCAATGCTCAGGATTACACGAATGTAGAGGTTGTTGTTAAAAAACAGTCAGAAACAACCGAAAAGGCAGTCGCTAAAACAACCGGCGGCTTTATTCTTTTCCTTGATGTTAATACAATTATTAATAAGGGGCTGATAAACAATCTTATTTGTCGTGTTAAGGTGTTTGATCTGGATCTTTTGAGCATAGTTCCCAATCGTAAATTTAGCAATTTATTTAGCCGGTTGGTTTATCCTTTAAGTGACTTCATTTTGTTGAACCTTCTGCCGTTAAGATTAGTGAGACTGAGTACCCAACAAATATTTGCAACAACTAATACCGGATGCATGTTTTT
>NZ_CAMLHF010000325.1 GCF_946479715.1 uncultured Pedobacter sp.
CTCATATCAAAAGTGTTTTTAAATATTCAGCAGGCACTTCTTTGTACAGTTTGATGTTACCCACCTCTGCAAAAAGTGTTGGTCTGCTATTAAATGTTGGAATGACTTCTATTTGAGCAAAGCCTGCTGGCTCTTCCGGTTTGCTGCGATACTTTTTGATCCAGGAATAAAAAGTAGCTTCATTGATATCACTTACTTCACAAAAATCTTTTACATTAAAGCCACTCTTGTCATATTCTTCCAGAATTAAAAGTATCTGTTCTTCGCTGCGCATTGTGCGCTGCCTGGTTGTACCATTTACCTGTTCCATAATTTACCAATATGTCAAAGAGCTCGAAGGTATTCTTTAATACCTTTTATTTTATAACGTCGTTGCTCGGGCGTTTACTAATATTCCCCAACGAATTCCTTAAAATGAAAAACTTATTGAATTATTAGAAAGATTATTTATTCTGCACAACAGTTTGAGGCCAGGTCGGTTCTCCTCGTAACATTTTTTTATAAGTAGCTTCTACCTCACGTTTCACAAAATCATTAGCTAAGTCTAATGCTCTTTTTTGTAAGACCAATGCCTCTTCCTTTCTTCCCAATTTATATAGCAGATTGGCTTTTGTATCCATATAGGAAACGTCATTAGGAATTAATTTGTGTGCCAAATCGATCCAATCCAGGGCCCGTTTCAATACAGCGACCTCGGAACAATTTAAGAAAGCATCCCAGGCACCCCACTGATTCAAATCTCCTGCAACCTGCCAATCTCTCTCATAAGGGGGTACTGGTGGATACAGCTTTATTTTTTCATCTTTGTACTTAGCCCATAGGCTCCAACTGGGTGATATAGATCGATAATATTTTATCTGATAATCCAGCTCCAATCGTTTTGCATCTACCTTTTTATATTTTTTTGCAATATTAGATTGTAGTTTTTTCCAGTTTATATTGCTTGTGATTGGTTTATTCCCTGATAATATTTTATTTTCTAATTCTTCTCGGGTTATGATAGCATCAATCTTTCTTTTTGCCATTCCTTTGTACTTAAATACCGAGTCAACTTTAGTTGGTTCATTATAGAACAAGTCAAAAAATTTATCTTTTGTGTTCATGAGCAAGGGAAATTGGCCGATAAAATCAAAAGATTCTTTCGTGCAAAGTGCAGAAGCGTCCAGTTTGTCTAAATAGTTTAGTTTATAATCTTTTGCCATAGCATTAGCCCATTGCTCATCTCCAATTAACTTTTTGGCGAATATGCTTAGTTGCCCTAAGGTTTTATAATCTTTCTTCCCATTTTTATAATCTTGGTATAGGCCATAATATAATGGTTTTTGAGGGTCACGTGCCATTTCAGTGAGACGCAGAAAAGCTTTTAAATCTTGATAACCTATTTCGGAATGCACCAGCGCCCCATCTGAAGAGAAGAACAAATAGGTGGGATAAGCGTTAATTTTATAGAAAGCTTTCAGGTGGTGTGCATCCTCATACCAACTTTTGACAGATGCGTTGTCCTTTACTGTGGTATCCATTTGCACTTTTACGGAAATGAATTTATCGTTCACGGCATCGCCTATACGCCAATGAGTGTATATGTCACGGTCCATCATTTTGCAAGGGCCGCACCAAGTAGCAAAGCAATCGATAAATATGTATTTATTTTCCGATCTGGCTTTCTCTTTTATTTCCGTCCAGCTCAACCCTTGCTGAAATTTAATCCCCTTATATGTTGAATCTTCCTGAGCATTTACAAAAAGTGGAAGACTTAAAATCATTAATAAAAATATTCTTTGCATTGTTTTTATTTTAATTCATCGAAAGACTTCCGTCTACCAAAATCAATTTTGATAAAATGAATTCTTGATTGCCTATTAACGTTATGTGAGACTATGGCGTAGTGTTGGTGTACGTATTTACGTATTTAATAACCGGGGTTTTGAATTAAATTGGGGTTTTTATCAATGTCAGCTTGTGGTATAGGGTATAATGATTTGTACGAACTCCATGAACCTCCTTTAGTAGGTGTAACTAAAGTCATTACTGGATCAATATTGTTTGTTCTTTTTAAATCGAACCATCGATGTCCCCATTCACAGAAAAATTCTACCTGTCTTTCTTTTAGGATTGCAGTAAGTAAAGATGCTTGATCTCCTGCTGTGGTATTGGGTAAACCGGCACGATTGCGAATAGTATTCAGATCGGACTGTGCCCCAGCAATATTATTTAGCTTTGCTCTGGCTTCTGCGCGAATTAAATATTGTTCTGCTAATCGAAGTATAGTTGGATATTCACTTGTTGGAGCAATTACGTTACCTATTTTATATTTATTGGCATAATAATAAGTACTGCTTCCTGATGTAACACTACCAACCCAATTCGTTTTACGCAGATCACCTATTTCAAAAGCATTGATTAAATGGTTGCTTAGGTAAACTGGATTTGTACTCGTGTTAGGCCCAGTAGAAAGAAGAACAAAAGTCTTTCCTTCACCTGTATTAGCATTTGCAGCATTTCCGATTGGTTGCAATTGCCAGATAGCTTCAGTATTATTCATCTTGAAAGCATTTGTTAGTGATGCAAGGGTATAAATAGTCGAATTGTTAATTACCGCAGTTGCTTCTGCTTCTGCCCCTGCCCAATTTTCAGTGAATAAATAAGCTCTTGCAAGTAAAGCGGTGGCTGCCCATTTGGTTGGCCTAACTCTTTCTGCTGATGAAGTTGAGTATGCTGTCATCGCATCGCCTTTCAAATAATTTGTGCTTAGAAGACTTTGAGCATCTCTCAGATCTGCGATAATCTGCTGTAATACATCGGCTTTGGAGGCACGGGCAAGCAAGGCATTTACCTTCCAATCCGTATTTAGTACCAACGGCAAATCACCATACATATTTACTAAATAGAAATACAAAAAAGCTCTCATGAATTTTGCTTCCCCTAGTAATTGTGTTTTAACGACGGGTGTTAGTTTTGTACTTGCATTCAAACCTTCAATCGCGGTATTCGTTATGAATATCATCGGATAAATACCATCCCAATAAATAGGCTGGCTAGCGATATTTAAATCATTACGAAAATATCCCAATAGATTCAGAGAATTTAAATTGTATAAGATTAACTCATCTGCTCCTAATGAAGCTAACAATGAAAGACTGGTGACATCGTGGCCACCGCCACTAAGTAATATGTTCTGTGCACTCATTTCTGCATATATGTTGGTTAGAACAGCTGCAGCAGTAGCGTCAGTTGTATAGACATTCCCAGCGTTAAGGCTTGTATAAGGGGGATCAACTTCAATATATTTCTTACAAGATGTCAGAAAAAGGAGAGAAAAAATTGATACACCTATTATTTTTTTAATGTTCTCGTAATATTTTAAATAATT
>NZ_CAMLHF010000326.1 GCF_946479715.1 uncultured Pedobacter sp.
ATGCAGGATATGCCTTATTCGGATCCTGAACACCTGAAGATGTCAATAAACTATCAGGACTAATTGCAGGGATTTTCTCTTTAATAATATAATAAACAGCGATACCAGGTATAACCACAATTACAGGCATCAGCATTTTTAAGAATGCTGCGAATAAAAGACCTGCTCTTGCAACCGGTAAAGAAGCGCCCAGTGCTCTTTGAGTGATATATTGGTTACATCCCCAATAACTTAAGTTAGCGATCCACATACCTCCTATTAACACACTTAAACCAGGAAGATCCATATAGTTAGGATTGTCCTTCTTAAAGATCAGATGGAAATGCTCTGATGCACCGTCAGTTAAAATAGCGAAACCTTTTACAATACCCTGTTGACCAGAAATAATGTTTAAGGCAATGTAAGAAGCTACCAGTCCACCAAGTACTAAGAAAAACACCTGTATAACATCTGTATAACCAATAACTTTCATACCACCCAAAGTGATGATAATAGCGAATACGGCTAAACCAAGGATACAGAAGGTAATTGGAAGATCGGATATACCGCTGATGGCCAGGGCTCCAAGATAAAGGATAGACATTAAGTTTACCACAATGTAAAGCATTAACCAGAATACGGCCATGATCATGGCTACCTTTTCGTTATAGCGCTGACTTAAAAACTGTGGCATGGTAAATATCTTGTTCTTAAGATAAACCGGCATAAAGAATACAGCTACAATAATTAGTGTTGCTGCTGCCATCCACTCATAAGCAGAAATTGCAAGGCCGAGCTTAAATCCTGATCCGCTCATACCTATCATCTGTTCAGCAGATATATTTGAGGCTATAAGAGAAGCACCAATTGCCCACCACGTTAAAGAGCCTTCTGCAAGAAAATAATCTTTTGAATCGGCGGTTTTGGTTTTCTTTTTATAGTAGATCCAAAATCCATAAGCTGATACGATTATAAAGTATATAAAGAATACAATATAATCGCGATAGTCTAGTTTATTCATTGTTTATATTGGTTTTTTGAAATGAGGGACTAAAATATAAAATTAATCGGCATTCCCCACAGATATTCAAGGGAAATGCCGATTAAATTAATTGGACAATAGAACTCTAAACATTTATTTGTTCAAAGAGTTGATCCAGTTAGCTATTTTAATACCGTCCTCTTTAGTAACCTGAGGCATTGGTGGCATTTCTGTTGCATAGCCCGGCCAGTTTTGAGGCTGAGGGTTGTGGATCAATGAAAGAATCTTTTCAGCAGTGTACTTACGTTTTGCAACGTCAGCAAATGCAGGTCCGATTTGTTTTTTTGTAGGGTTATGGCAAGCAGTACAAGTATAGCTTGTTAATAAACCTTTAACCTGAGCATAAGTTGGAGCTGCAGTAGTTTTTGCACCACCTTCTACTGCTTTCTGTGCAGCAGTTGTTTTAGCACCAGATACTGTTTTTTTACCAGTGGCTTTTCCAGAAACAGCATTAGCTACAGGGTCGTTTGCAGAGTTTTTGGTACTTACACCGCTCATAGATAATTTCTCGCCGTTTGGAATGCTATTTAAAGTATAGTAAGCAATCGGGTGAATTAAATGATAAGAGTTCTCTTGTGAACGAACACCTTCAACAGTAATGGTATGGATATAATACTGACGAAGATTATCAACAATAAGTCTTGCTTTTAAACCGTCGGCAGATACTTTAACACCTTTAATTTTTAACTTTTCGTTGTTAATTGGAGGTGAACCATAAACCGGGTGGTATTTATATAAATAGCTTTGTACATCGTAAGAAGCGATATCTTCTGCCGATTTTAAATCAACTGGTTTAGTAAATTCGATTTCAAAACCATCAGGCATTGCTCTAACAGCTTTCATTTCGAAAGGCATTTTTTCGTTGTAAACTAAACGCTCAAGACCTTCGTTTGCATCACCTGCAGATCCCCAACCACGGTTGGTTTCTCCAACAAATAATGAATTATCAGTACCCCATGCCATTCTTAATACTCCTGAACGGAAACCACTTCTGAACATAAATGAAGCACCTTGCTCAACACCGTTTACCGTTTCGAAGAATACCCTCGAAATGATACTCATACCTTGATCACCTACTAAGATCTGACCTTCGAAAGGACCAAAAGCTCCCTGTGGAATTTTAACAGGCTCTGAAGTAGAGATACCAAGGATACCATAAGGTAACCAAACAGATGGTAATCTTAATTCAGGGAAGTCTTTTTTCATTTCCCATAACATTTTGAAGTTTTCGTTCACTCTGTTTTCAGGTTTGATAGCTCTTCCTTGAGCATCTTTATCTCTTCTTTCGTCGATTTTAGATCTGAAGTATTCTTCTGTAAGTTTAACCGGAGAATCAGCTCTTCCAGTCCATCTTAATCCGGCAGGGTGACCTAAGAAATCACCTTTTTCTACTTTCCAGATTGCACCAGAACCGAACCAGTCGCCTTGGTTATCTGTATAGTAAAGTTGTCCGTCTATTACGTTTGGACCTGCAGGAGAACGCTGACCAGTTGCCCATGGCTGCATTTTTCCGTCTTCAGTAATGTTCATTGTCCAGCCACGCATTGGCACACGGCTTTCACCACGGTACCACATTTCATCACCAAAAGCTACGTTACCAGTAACAAAGAAAGTACCGTCTTTAGCAATTTTTGGTCCGAAGCTGTACTCATGGTAGTGACCGCTTAATGGCCATGCATAAATAGTTTCATAAACATCAGCCTTACCATCCTGATCTTTATCGATCAATTTGGTTAACTCACCTCTTTGTGCGCAATAAAGTGCACCATCTTTATAAGCAAGGCCTAATATTTCGTGTAAACCAGATGCAAACCTACGGAAGTAAGGGTTCTTGCTTGTAGGATTTTCTACGATGTAAACTTCTCCTCTTCTGGTTGAGATACCAAGATCTCCGTTTGGCAAAGTAACCAATCCACCAACCTCTAAAATTGGTCCCTCGGGTACTTTTACCTTATTTATTTTGAAGAAATCTTCTTCTTTTGGTGTTTCCTGGGCAAACACCGTTGCAAAACTAAAGCTTAAAGCCAGCATTGCCAGCGTCTTAAAAGTGTATTTCATTATATAACCCCTTTTTAGAATAAAATAGAATAATTTAACTTACCACGAACCAGAACAACAAGTTGTTTTCTGCCGTCTACATCCCTGATCACAGGTTTGTCTTTAGTATCGTCAAATTTTAAATAAAAAGATTGTCCGTCTACAAGATAAAGTCCTTTAGAAACTTCCTCAACACTTGAAGCATCAGCTATTAATGCATAAATGTTATCAACCGGTGTTTCAAGAACGATTTCCCTGCTTAATCCCTGGCCTTTTTCAATTGCTTTAATTGCGTCAGTAACTTTAGTGCC
>NZ_CAMLHF010000327.1 GCF_946479715.1 uncultured Pedobacter sp.
ACATCACCATAATTTTGAGACATCGTTAAAGCATTTGATGCGGGCATGTAAACAACATAATTAATCTTCACTTCTCTGCGCCATCTTCTGCCATTTCGACTTCCATTGCCCCAATTGCCATTTTTTTGCTCCATTGTGGTTTTAAAAACAATCTGGTCTCCAGATTTTCCGGCTTCTATTGTAGTGTTATCCAATAATTTTTGGGCTTCTGCATCATTGCTGCTGTAAGCTTTAATATCAACATCTACTTTTACTTCTTTTCTGTCCCATACTTTAACCAGTATTGATCCGTATTGGTTACTCAGTATAATTTTATCAGAATTATCTGCAGGAAATGTTTTGCTAAATGTTTTTGACCGCATTGGGTCATCATCTCCGTCACTTGAGTTCTGTGTAAAACTGGCAGGTTCAACTAATTCTTCCACGTTCGTTTTCTGTGAAACGTTAACTGCCACCTCTCCATTTATTGCGTTTTCAATATTTACAGATTGTGCATTGGCGATACTTGATACAAGCACCAGGGCTGCAATGATTCCCGTTAAATTTTTCATCCTTATATAATTTATTTTTCAATTGTGATGAAGCTATCAGATTTTTCCATACCACTGTGTGGTTTGGAAAATCATGATGGTTTCATATTTTATTTTCCCTTTTATACTGACTGACCTCGTTAATAATAGATAACTGCTGATTAATTACCTGTAGCTGGAGCTCAAGATTCTTTACCATCGCTCTCACAACCAACTTCTGATTAGGGCTGCTCTCCAACTGTTTCTTTAAGTTCTCATAGTCGGCACCCAGTTTCTGTAAATCAGCACTAAATTCACTGTATAGCTTTGGGTTTTCCTGTGCATAAACCATCAGGCTATCCTTTTTCTGTTCGATTAGACTGGCAAATTTCATCTCTTTCTGTGCATATCCCGGGTTTACATCGGCTATATCTACACCTGTTTCCCTGTTACGATAGGTATATATAAAAGTAACTGTCATCACCACGATCAGGGATGCAGCTATAGCGAACCACAACGGCACCCTCAAAGGCTTTTTTACTTTTTCTTTGTCTAATGCTGTTTCAATTTTCCCCCACAGCTGATCTGATGGTGTTCCAACATCAAAAGACTTTTTATGCTCCCTGATATACTCTTCTAACTTTTTGCTCATCTTATGCTCCTCTCTTTTCTAATAAGCCGTTCAACTTCATTTTGGCTCTCATATACTGTGTACGTGATGTATTTTCTGATATTTTTAGGATATGCGATATTTCTTCATGGTCATATCCTTCAAATAAGTACAGGGTTAGCACCACTCTATATCCATCAGGAAGCCTGGCCACGGCCTCTCTGATTTCATTTACTCTAAATTCTAATTCTTCTTCATCCTCTGCCTCGGTATCTGCAATATCTACTTCATCAATATTTATAAATTCTGCTTTTCGTTTCCTCAGCTGATTAATGGATTTATTAATGATGATCTGCTTTAACCATAATCCAAAAGTAGTTTCGCCTCTAAAGGTTTCTATTCTTGTAAAGGCATCTAAAAACCCTTCCTGTAAAATGTCTTCTGCTTCGGCTTCATGATTAACTATCCTCAGAGCCACATTATACATAGCTTTAGCGTACAATTTGTAAATTTCAAATTGTGCTTTCCGATTACCTTGTCGGCAATCGGAAACCAGTTCTACGTGCTTATCTATGTATACTGTTTCCAATGTTTTTCTGATTCGTTTAATATGACAACTGTTTTTTTAAAACGTTGCATGCTATATAAAAAAAATTCATTTTCTTTAATTTTCGTCACAAACACCTTTCGAATATCCTTTTTAACATTTTTTTGGAGACCTCGTCATCCTGAATTTATTTCAGGAACTCGCATCTGCAAGGCTTTTACACCATGTTTACAGCTTTCTTTTCCAAGATCCTGAAATAAATTCAGGATGACGAGGAGCAGATCCAGAGTCTAAGAGTATTTATAACTCAAACAGATAATCAATTAAATATAGCAAGTAAAATCGCCAGCATTTAAAATATGTGGTTCAAAATGAATATTTTTGCCGCTTAATAATTTTAATAATGTTAAGAACAACTACTTGCGGCGCTTTAACCATTCAGAACTTAGGAGAAAATGTAATCCTTTGCGGTTGGGTACAGAAATCAAGAGATTTAGGAGGCATGACCTTTATAGATATCCGTGACAGATACGGGATTACCCAATTGGTTTTCAATATGGATGATAATCGTGAATTATGTGAAGCTGCCCGTGGTTTAGGAAGAGAGTTTGTAATTAAAGCCAGCGGATTGGTTGTAGAACGCTCTAACAAAAACCTTAAAATGACAACAGGTGAGGTTGAGATAAAAATCACTGCCCTGGAAATATTAAATGCAGCTAAGCTCCCTCCTTTTTTAATAGATGATGAAACTGATGGTGGTGATGATTTACGAATGAAATACCGCTACCTGGATTTGCGTAGAAATCCGGTTCGTAATAACATGATATTACGCCATAAAATGGCACAGGCAGTACGCCGTTATTTAGATGGGTTAGACTTTATTGAAGTTGAAACACCTGTACTTATTAAATCTACACCTGAAGGTGCAAGGGACTTTGTTGTTCCAAGCCGAATGAATGCAGGTGAGTTCTATGCACTCCCTCAATCTCCGCAAACCTTTAAACAATTGTTAATGGTATCGGGCTTTGATAGATACTTCCAAATTGTGAAGTGTTTTAGAGACGAAGATTTACGTGCTGACAGACAACCGGAATTTACTCAGATAGACTGTGAGATGTCTTTCATTGAGCAGGAAGATATATTAAATACTTTTGAAGGCCTGATTCGTACCTTATTCAAAGAGGTTAAAGATTTTGATTTACCGGAAGTACCAAGGATGCAATATGCAGATGCAATGCGCTTTTATGGCTCTGATAAGCCCGATACCCGGTTTGACATGCAATTTGTTGAAATTACTGACCTTGTAAAAGGCAAAGATTTCCCTGTTTTTGACAATGCAGAACTGGTTGTTGGTATCAATGCAAAAGGTTGCGCCAGCTATACACGTAAACAAGTTGATGAGCTTACAGATTTCATTAAACGCCCGCAAATTGGTGCAACAGGACTAATTTACTTAAGGCACAATGAAGATGGTTCGTTAAAATCATCTGTAGATAAGTTTTACACTGAAGACGAGCTAAAGAAATGGTCAGCAGCGTTCAATACTCAACCTGGCGATTTAGTGTTAGTTATGGCGGGCATTCAAGACAAAGTGCGCAAACAACTAAGCGAACTACGCTTAGAGATGGGTAATCGTTTAGGTTTGCGCGACAAGAATAAATTCAGTGCTCTATGGGTGCT
>NZ_CAMLHF010000328.1 GCF_946479715.1 uncultured Pedobacter sp.
TGATCAAGTATTTACTTAAGGAAAAATACAACAAGAGCTATGGCTTGCTTTATGGAGCAATGACTGCTGATTGGGGCGATGTACAGCCTAACGATGATTTTGGCTGCGACTGGAACAATCTATCTAATGAAGCAATAGATGTGTACGACAATGCAATGCTAATTATTGCCCTCAACTATCTTCAGGAAATGACCACTGATAAAAACCAGATCGCCCAATGGAAAGATTTACAGAAATCAGTTAAAGCAAACGTAAGAAAACACCTGTGGGATGAAAAAAGGAAGAAATTCATTCCTCATGTTTATCCTGGAAAATCTCCTATCCCAGCAGGTTTTGACGAGAATAATATTCACTATCATGGAGGTACTGCAGTTGCTATTGAGGCAGGGTTGTTATCAAAAGATGAAATTGCAATCGTTAACAAACAAATGGTTGAAAACGTAAAGCTTTCGGGTATGCCAAGTATTGGCCTCACCATATACCCTACTTATCCCGACGGCCTTTTCCGTGGAGGCATGTCAAAACCATACATTTATCAAAATGGAGGAGACTGGACCTGGTTTGGAGGAAGAATGATCCAGCAACTGATTGCTAACGGATTTGTAAAAGAAGCTTATGAAGAAGTTCGCCCTATGATTGATCTAGTTATCAAAAACCATGGTTTCTATGAATGGTATGGCAAAGGTGGAGTACCAAGCGGTTCTGGCAAATTCAAAGGCTCTGCAGGTGTTCTTAGCAAATCAATTACTCAGTTTAAAGATTGGGCAAATGAACAGAAATAACGACGTCTAAAGCCCCTCAATATCGCTGATCTGCTTGCCAATATCTTGCACTACCAATTCATCAAACAGCAGATCAGCATGCCCGGATGTTTCATCGTACTCATAAATGGGGTAACCACCGAAATCCAGATCATCGGCCGAAACAGCCTCCCAGCTTCCCGATTTACCCATAAATATTTCCCCTACCAGTCCGCCATGGCAAACCACCTTATAACTGCCTGCTTCCTGGGGGTGTATGTTTAAATCAACCTTTTCCCCATGGCTGGTGATAATAATATTAAACGGGTCCATAATTTGCTATCCTCTAATGTAACTTATAAACCATTAACGGGCTAAATAGTTTTCACTTCAGGATTTTTATATTATTGTTAGCTCCAGTTGTTCACCTCTTTTTGTATCAAACGTAAATGTTTTACCAGATAGCACCTCTGCCTTCTGCCCGTTCCTGGTTAACTGCACCTTTTTTCCTGACCACGGGTTATCTATCGTGCATGGTCTGCCTGCTTCGCTTAGTAGTTTAACATATTCAATTTTGCCATTTTTCAAGTGGCTGCTTACTAAGAAAGCACCATAGGCCCGTAATTGTTCAAAACTTGCATCTTTAGCCTTGTTCCAGTTTGGAAATATTCTGATCACCTGCTCATAGCTTTGCATCATCATTTCATTTATGGTCAACGGAACTGCGGCAAGGGTTTCTGTTCCTCCACCGTCGGCGGTAATCCACAGATTTGGAAGCGACTGCAGCGCTATCCGGTCTTTCAGTTGTTTAATGATTTCATCAGAATCATATCCAACCCTTACCGCGGCAGGAAAGCAGGTTTCAATTCCATTGCCCAATGTGTTTGCCCATTCGCCGGGAGCTTGCATTCTTTCCTTCCAGCGGCCTACGTCACTAAGCAGGATCTGATTAAAAGCGGAATCTGTTCTAGGTCCGCATACTCCACCCGGCAGTATCAACCCATGGATAGAAACCCTCGCCAAGCCTGTAATACGACTATGTCTGATCGAAGGGCTCTTTTCAACTTCTTTTAAACTCAGCTTACCATTCACTTCACCCACAGTAAAATCACTTATATGTTTTACAATATGCTGCCATTTACCCACCCTTTCAGTGTCAACTTTCAAAAAGCTACTCACATCAATTATTCCTTTAAATAACATTTTCACAAGGCCAACAGAAAGTGTCGAATTAAAATCGCCCAATTGATCGCGCCATTTCCCTTTATTTTTAAGATTTGGCATCACCTCTCCATAATGATCCATATAAATCACATATCGTCCGTTCTCAAACTTCAAGTAATCTTCCCAAAAATTAGCACATTCCAGCATGTAAGGATAAACTTTTCGGGCATAAGCCGTATCATAAGTGCTGTAAAAACGCATCAGCATATTCCCTACACTAAAAACAGCATTGATCTTTTGGCCTAAAAACTTATATCCCCCATCAATGGTATTCTCCCTTGTCGCATATCTTTTTTCCATTTCATCCGGAGTAAGCGGCCAGCGGGTAGTAACCAATCCCTTAGGACCTATTCCTACGGGATAATAGATCCCTTTCATGTGGAGTAACTCTTTGGCATGTTGTTTTCCCTTCTCCATATAATCCAATAAGGGCTGATCAAAATTAGCAGTCTGATCAATGTAATTGGACGAATATGCAGCCCAATAAGGAGCCTGGTAGTTATAATTTAAATGATAGTCACCTCCCCACGATGATGAATCACGGGTTATAAATGGGCCCCAGATGCCAGGAGCGAATTTATCGCCTCTCGAAGTAGACCCGAACAGATATTGCGAAGCATAATAATACTTCTCAATTATAGAGTCGCCAATTTTAACGTTTGAGCGGCCCCAAAAGTCTTTCCACCAACCCTCATGCTCCTTTTTCATTTCGGCCACAGTATTTTGTGTTGTAGACTGTGCCTCTTTGATGGTTCTTTCCTTCCAACCGTCATTCTCATCATGATTGGTATACATTGTAACCGATAGGGTGAGTTTCTGATCAGGTTTCAAGTTAATCGTCCCATCTTTCTCAACTTTTCCGCCCAGTACTTTTAGCGCGATAGCGACATGCGAAGGCCACTCCAATAATGGGGTGTTTTCGAAAGAACGGGTTACCCAAATCACATCTCCATCAATACCTTTTGTATTTACAGATGTATTTCCTTCAGTGGCTTTTAAGGCGAGGTTCATTGTACAGGCTTTATTTGCTGTAAATTCTGCAATCACGGTGTTGGTTGTAGCCGATACCCAGGAATTAAGTATGAGTGTAAGACTATCTTTTGTAAACTTACCCGCTATTAAGGCCTTGTCCTGTATTTGTTCTGCATAATAATTAGCGCCCTTAAGGGCGCTAATATGAACTTCCAACCATCCTGGCAAAGCAATACCTCCTCCGGGATAAACCGGATATGCCCGCCAGAAATCATTTTTGCCTAAGTAGAACAACAATTTATCGGGGCTGCCACCAAGGGTAAGCCCAATATCTCCATTTCCTGCCAACGGACCATCTGGGGTTTTTGACGTTGGCACCTTTTTAGGCGCGTTTGTAAAAAC
>NZ_CAMLHF010000329.1 GCF_946479715.1 uncultured Pedobacter sp.
CCATATCTCCTGGTTGCAAAAAGCTGCTCGAAGTAGATCCTCAATCCAGTATCACTGATGAGGTATTCTTTAAGAACGAGAATGATTTTGAACCATATGTTACCGGTATCTACACTTATATGCGTTTGTTTGCCAATAATATTGTGTACGGTACAGAGCGTAGCGAGGAGCTGGTTGCCGCGCTTAATTCCAGGTTTGGTGTATCATGGAGTCAGATCATTACACCTTCTTCGGGTGCAATCAACTATAACGATTGGTACAAAGCCATCGGGCATTGCAACTTACTTCTTAAAAAGATCGAAGGATTTTCTTTTGCTACCAATCCGGACGCCAAGAAAAGGATCCTTGCAGAAACCTATTCTTTAAGGGCCTATTTCTATTTCAACCTTACCCGTATCATTGGCGATGCACCTTTAATGCTTACCGCAGTTGAGGATGAAAATGTGCCTTTGCTGCCAAGGTCAAAAGCCACAGATGTTTTGAAACAGATCCAGTCAGATCTTGATCTGGCCATCCAGAATTTCACCTCAATAAGCGGATTTTCCAAAACAGCTTATCCGTCTAAATACCGTTTTGCTTATGGATCTGCAATGGCACTAAAGGCAGATGCATACCTGTGGAATGCCAAAGTGCTTGGTGGAGGCGATGCCGACCTTACTGCCGCTGTGGCAGCAATTACCGAAGTAGAAGCATCAGGATTAACCTTAAACCAGGATTATAAAAATGTAACCGGGGTAAGGGCAGCAACCAATCCTGAGGTGGCTTTAGCGGCTTACTTTCAAAGAGATGAAGCAGGGGGCAACTATGGTGTAAATGCGCTTCCTTATTTAACAGGGGTGGATGGCGCCTTGAATCTGGATAAAATCCCTTATGCACAGACCTCTGCAAATGGACAGGGCGCATACCAGATCAGCCCAAAGTCAAAGGCTTTATTTACCAACCCTGACGATAAAAGGATACCATATACCTGGATCACGGAGCTGCAGGCCAGTGGTCCGAAAATTTCATGGATCACCAAATATTCCGGAAACATCTATGCTGATGGCCGTGTGTCTGATAATGACCTGATCATTTACCGTTTATCGGATATCTTCCTGATGAAAGCAGAAGCTTATGCCGGGTTAAATAACATACCGTTGGCAATTGAATATTTGAACAAAGTAAGACAAAGGGCCAATACCGGGGCCTATGCCGGATCTGTTGTAAAGGGCGATGTGGAACGTGAAATCCTTGATGAACGTGGTCGAGAGCTGTTTTTTGAGAATAAGCGCTGGTATGATCTTGTCCGTTTTCATAAAGGGGGGACTATTAATGTATACACCTATGTTCCAAATCTGGTTGGTAAAACTACGCCATTGTTCTGGCCGTTAAATACTACGGTATTTGCAAATAATCCTAACATTAAACAAACAGAAGGATATTAATTTATCGCAATTCAGAATAAAATGACTCCACTAAAGGCAGATGAAATTTATGGCAACTGGGCAACTTTGCTACTTCCGATCAACAACGACGATAGTATTAATTATGAGCAGCTGGAAAGTGAAATTGATGTATTGATTGCGAGCAACGTAAATGGAATCTATTCTAATGGTACGGCAGGCGAGTTCTATAACCAGACCGAGCAGGAATTTGATAAAGTAAATGGCATCCTTGCAACAAAATGTAATGCTGCTGGTATGCCATTTCAAATTGGCTGCTCGCATATGAGCCCTAAAATATCACTGGAAAGGGTTAAGCGTGCTAAGGTTATGCAACCCTCTGCCATACAGATCATCCTGCCCGATTGGTTCGTGCCATCCATGGAAGAGATTATTGATTTTTTAGAGGTGATGTCTGCCGTGGCCGATCCGATAAAGCTGATTTTATATAATCCTCCGCATGCCAAAAGAAAACTCCTTCCAAAAGAGTTTGCGGAAATTCTTGAAGCGGGTATACCTCTGGCCGGATGCAAAGTGGCTGGTGGCGATGAGCAGTGGTATAATGAAATGAATGCAATAAACATCCCGTTTTCCGTGTTTATCCCCGGCCATCATTTGGCAACGGGAATTGCAAATGGTGCCGATGGTGCTTATTCTAATGTAGCTTGTTTAAATCCTGGGCTTGCACAGCGCTGGTATAATAACATTGCAAACCATAGCGGAGATCCTTTTGAGCTGCAGGCCCGAATCCAGAAATTTATGGATGACTGTATTGTTCCTTATATTAGAGACAAAGGATACTCCAACCAGGCTGTCGATAAATTTATGGCAGCTGTAGGTGGCTGGACACCCATAAGTACCCGCCTGCGCTGGCCCTATAAATGGATTCCAGAGGCGGAGGTACTGCCGGTAAGAGAAAAATGTGCCGAACTTTTACCTGAAATTTTTACTAACCAAGTTTAATATTTTCCCAATGCAAAAAACACTAAGAAACTGCTTTATCCTAATTTGTACCAGCTTGCTATTGCTGACCATCAGTAATGGATGTAAAACAAGAAAACTATCCACCGATCGGGCATTGCTTGATAGTACTGTGGTCTTTTCACCCGGAGGGGAATATGCATCCATGCGCATACCTGCCTTGGTAGCAACCAAAAAAGGAACACTGCTTGCTTTTTGCGAAGGAAGGATCGGTACAGCCAGCGATTGGGCAGATATGGATCTGCTGATGCGCCGAAGCACAGACGGAGGTCGCACCTGGGAAAATAATGTAGTTATTGCCGCAAGGAAAAGTGGACAGCCAACAAGTAACCCTACACCAATTGTGGATCGTGACGGCACCATTCACCTGCTATATCAGCGCGATTATGCTACTGCTTATTATACCCGTTCTACCGATGATGGCAAAACATGGAGCCCTGCGGTAGATATTACCTATGCATTTGAGGCCTTTAAGCCAGAGTATAACTGGAAAGTTCTTGCACCAGGCCCGGGCCATAGCATACAATTAAAAAATGGTCGTTTGCTGGTACCGGTCTGGTTAAGCGATCCGGCTAAAACTACACCAAGAAGAAGCCATGCACCATCCTGTATTGCCACTATTTATAGTGATGATCTTGGCAAGACGTGGAAACGCGGAGCCATCATTGCCGGCAACACTCCGGAGTTTAAAAACCCAAGTGAAACCATGGCAATTGAGCTTAACGATGGCCGGGTAATGGTAAACATTAGAAATACTTCTGATGAACACCGCAGAGGGGTCAGCTATAGTAATGATGGAATCAGCGGGTGGACAAAGCCTGTATTTGATGAAGAGTTGTACGAGCCGGTATGTATGGCTACCATCATCAGGCTGCAGGGCAAGCAGAAACCTGCTATGCTTTTTATCAACCCTGATACCAAAGAGGT
>NZ_CAMLHF010000330.1 GCF_946479715.1 uncultured Pedobacter sp.
CATGTTTTTTAAAGCAAGTAGCTATAAGACGAGTGACTGGCATGGGAAAACAGAAGTTTTACTTGCAAATAAGTTCGTTTATATTGATGAAAAGGTAGGGTTTGATAAAGTCTCATCACAATTGCTGCTAACGTTTGGAAATAACATATTGGCCGTGTTAATTTATCTGGTGCTAGTTGTTGCCGGGCCTATTATTGTATTGGTCAATTTTGAACCGGTATTTTTGGTTTTACCTTTTGGATTGATTTTTCTAAGCAGGGTAATGATATCTTTTCTTACGGCACAAAATCCTTTTGTAAATGTTTTGCTCCACCCAATTCAAATGATTATGCTTTTAGGATTGCTGTTAAAGGGGCTTTGGAATAAGGTATTGACACCAGTTAAACATAAGATATAGGAATATGAAACTCTTTTTGTGTAATTTTGTACATTATTAGTGTCAGAAGAAAGATGAAATACGATTTAACCGTTACTATAGATAAGGCGTCGGGCTTTTGCTTTGGGGTAGTTTATGCTATTGATATGGCTGAAGATATTTTAGATCATGAGGATTACTTGTATTGCCTGGGCGATATTGTGCATAATGATGAAGAGGTTAAACGGTTAACCGATAAAGGTTTAAGGATAATCAATCATGAGCAATTGCAGAGCTTAAAGAAAGAGAAAGTTCTGATCAGGGCTCATGGAGAAGCGCCATCTACTTACCAACTTGCATTGGAAAATGAACTGACATTAATTGATGCTTCTTGTCCGGTTGTTTTAAAACTTCAAAACAGAATTAAGAACTCCCACGATGATGAGGAGCAAATTCTGATCTTCGGTAAACATGGTCATGCAGAAGTAGTGGGCTTGCAAGGACAAACTGATGGCAAAGCAATAGTCTTTCAGGATTTGGCAGAATTGGATCATGTAGATCTGCCTTCCAAATTCACTTTGTATAGCCAAACAACTAAGAGCACAGATAAATTTTATCAGATAAAAGACGAACTCATAAATAGAGGGTATGACATTAAGGCAAATGACACCATTTGCCGACAAGTTTCTAACCGTTATACTGATTTGGAGAAATTTGTGGTAAACTATGATAAGATCATATTCGTTTCGGGGAAGAAATCATCTAACGGAAAGGTTTTATATGATGTTTGCAAAAAGTATAACGACAATTCATATTTCATTTCAAATATCGAGGAAATAGATTTCAGCTGGTTTTCTCCTAAAGATAAGGTTGGAATTTGCGGTGCTACATCTACGCCTATGTGGTTGATGGAAGAGGTTAAAGCCTTTCTCCAAAATCATTAAAAAGTAATTATTGTTTTTACGGAAGATTATAAAAGTATAATAAGTTAATTTTGGGCCATATTATGGGAAAAAAGGGCGTTTTGTTAGTGAATTTAGGAACTCCGGATAGTCCGGAAGTAAAAGATGTGCGCAAATATCTTGATCAGTTTTTGATGGATGAACGCGTAATTGATATTAATGCTTTTAATCGTACATTATTGGTTAAAGGTATAATTGTTCCTTTTCGCAGTCCTAAAACTTCAAAATTATATAAAGAAATCTGGGATGAAAACGGATCTCCATTATTGTATTATAGCAAAATACAAGCTGCATTAGTGCAAGAGAAATTAGGAGATGAATATCATGTTGAACTGGCAATGAGGTATCAGAACCCCTCGATTCAGTCTGCTTTAGATAAAATGAAAGCTGGTTTGGTCGAAAGTATAAAGGTAATTCCCTTGTTTCCTCAATATGCTTCTGCTAGCAGTGGTTCGGTAATACAAAGCGTAATGGAAATTGTAAGTAAATGGACCACTATACCTCCGGTGTCATTTGTAAATTCATTTCACGATAACGAATTGATGTTAGATGTTTTTGCAGAAAATGCAATGAAATATCAGCCTGAAACGTATGATCATGTATTGTTTAGTTTTCATGGGCTTCCGGAGCGACAACTGTTAAAGTGCGATCATACTGGAAATTATTGTCTGAAGAAGGACAATTGCTGCGAAACTTTAAATGATACCAATAAGTTTTGTTACTCTGCTCAGGGCCATGATACAGCAAGGTTACTTGCTGACAGATTGAATATTTCCAGAGAAAATTATACCGTTTGCTTCCAATCGCGTTTGGGCAAAGAGCCATGGGTACAGCCGTATACAACCGATGTATTAAAGAAGCTCGCTGCTGAGGGTAAAAAACGGTTACTTGTATTTAGTCCTGCCTTTGTTGCCGACTGCCTGGAAACGCTTTATGAAATTACAGTTGAATATCATGAAGAATTTAAGGCTTTAGGCGGCGAGCATGTTCAGCTGGTTGAAAGTCTGAATGATCATCCAAAGTTTATTAATGCCATTGCAGAAATGGCGGTGAGCTAAAAATTTTGAGCAATGTATTTAATGATCTGATCTGTTGATCCGGTTTTAGTATTTACATACCTTTTTGCAAGATCACCGGAAGTTTTGTTCTCTGTAAGTTTTTGGAATGCACTGGATAGTTCTTCACTGTTGGTAATGCTAATAGCAGCATTTATAGAGATCAGGTCTTTTGCCTCCTGAAATTTATCGTATTTAGGGCCAAAGATTACAGGTATTCCAAATGCTGCAGCCTCCAGGGTATTGTGTATCCCTACACCAAATCCACCACCTATATAAGCAATTTGTCCGTATTGATAGATAGATGATAAAAGACCAATATTATCTATTATTAACGTTTGGGCATTAATAGATTGATCTGTTAATGCAGAATACTTAACGGCTTCAGGGATAAGCTTTATAATTTCGTCTATGTGTGCATTGTCTATTTCATGAGGAGCAATAATGAATTTCCAGTTCGGATGGGCGTTAATAAGTGCTGCTAGTAAACGCTCATCAGCCGGCCAGGTGCTTCCTGCAATAAGGGTATTCTTGTTATCACAGAATTTTCTGATCGTTTCAAATTCTTTTGGCGATTTCGCATTCTCTGCCACCCGGTCAAATCGGGTATCGCCACTGATACTTACATTATTTATGTTTATCTCACTGAGCAACTGTTTGCTTTCCTCGTTCTGGACAAAAAAGTGATTTACAAAACTTAAAATTTTGCGGTTAAATGAACCATACCATTTAAAGAAAATCTGATCGGGTCTGAAAATGCCTGATATAATGTAAAGGGGGATGCCGGATTTATGAAGAGTTTTGAAATAATGATACCAATACTCATATTTAGTGAACACCGCTATTTCAGGATTTATAGCTGCAATAAGTTGTTTGGCATTACCGGGCGTATCAAGCGGTAAGTAAAAAACTCCATCAGCTAAGGCATAATCTTTTCTG
>NZ_CAMLHF010000331.1 GCF_946479715.1 uncultured Pedobacter sp.
TTATAAATAGTTACCCCCCGTTTCATTTGGTTGATAATGAATTTTTTAATACGATCGTTTTTTTCTGAGATCACCGTAACACCGGTATACTGCTCAATGCCATTTACAATGTAGTCGACCGTGTTAGATGCAGACAAATAAGTTAATATGGCATATAATGCCTTATCCATGCCTAAAAATATTGCAGCGAATGCGAAAATGATAATATTTAAGATCAGGATAATATTACCAACAGTTAGGGTACTCTTTTTACTGATGTATAGGGCCAATACCTCTGTGCCGTCAATTACACAGCCGCCACGCATGGCCAATCCAATTCCGCCACCCAAAAACAGACCTCCAAAGAAGGCAATCAGCAGGGGATCATGGGTAATCGACTTAAAAGGAGCAACAATAAGTAGAATGGCCAGCAATGATATGGCAACAGATGTTTTAATGGCAAAAACTTTACCGATTTGTCTATACCCCAAAATAACAAATGGGATATTAATGATGATAATCAGGTAAGATAGATTGAGCTTGGTTATGTTGCTAACCAATAGGGATATACCGGTAACTCCTCCATCTATAAATCCGCTGGGCAGCAAAAAGCTTTTCAACCCAAAACAAGCCGAAACAATGCCACATATTATTAAAAATACGTTTTTGGCGACGTTAAGTTTTTTGGGTTTCATCTGACCACGCATAACTATTCTTTTTTAAGCCTAAGATAGCTAACTAAATCTGCTACCTCAAAAGCATTTTCAAGTAAAAAGTTTCCGCTGCGTGTGCGAGTAAGTTTTGATAGGTATGCACCATTGTTAAGCTGCTTACCGAAATCAGAAATCAGTGATCTGATGTAAGTTCCTTTACTGCAAACAATCCTGAAATCAATTTCCGGAAGTGCTATTCTGGTAATTTCAAATGCAGAAACAGTCACATTGCGCAAACGCAATTCTGTTTCTTCGCCTCTTCTTGCTTTCACATAAAGGCGTTCTCCATTTACTTTTACAGCAGAGTGTGCAGGTGGGTATTGTTGTATATCGCCAATAAAAGGAGCCGTGGCAGCATAAATAGCTTCTTCGGTTATTCCATCTAAGGAGAATTCCTGATCAACAACGGTTTCCAGATCAAAAGATGGAGTAGTAGCACCTAAAACCATGGTGCCGGTATACTCTTTCTCCTCGGCCTGAAAGGTATCAATTTGTTTAGTTAGCTTCCCTGTGCAAAGTATCAATAAGCCTGTAGCCAGCGGATCTAAAGTTCCTGCATGGCCTACTTTTAATTTTAAAGGTTTTAATGAGTTGCGAATTTTTCCAACTACATCAAAACTTGTCCACTTGTATGGTTTATTGATGAGCAATAGCTCACCTTCGGCAAAATTAAAATCAGGAAATGTTTTGGTTACTATCGGTTCTTCTTTATCCTCACTCATTACAATACGTTCATTTCAACTCCCGAAAAATATAGTACAAGAAGCAAAACACCTATAATAATTCTATACCAGCCAAAAATCCGAAACCCATGTTTAGATAAAAATCCAATGAATGATTTTATTGCAATTATTGCAACAATGAATGCAATAACATTTCCGAAAAGCAACAGTTTAATATTTTCGGCATTTAGTAATTCATGTCCTTTCAAAAGTTTGTAGCCGGTAGCAGCACACATAGTAGGCACAGCAAGGAAAAAAGAAAATTCTGCTGCGGCATGCCTTGTCAATTTTTGTTGCATACCCCCAATTATAGTTGCCGCGCTTCTGCTTAACCCTGGAAATGCAACGGCAAGAACCTGAAAACATCCAATTTTAAAAGCAGTCAGGTTACTGATCTCGCTTTCGTGATGGATGGTTTGATTTTTAAATACCTTATCGATAAATAACAATACAATACCGCCAAGCAGCAATACTACAGCAATAAATATAGGGTTGCCTAAAGTGTTGTCTATGAAGTCGTTTAATAAGAAACCAAAAAATAAAGCAGGTATAACTGCAATGATTAGCTTAATATAGAACTGCCATTTACTAAAATCAAAAAACTTTTTCCAGTAAAGAACCACTACGGCTAAGATTGCGCCCAATTGTATGGCTACTTCAAAAAGCTTTACAAATTCATCTTTCCCAATTCCCATAAAGGAACTGGCAATAACCATGTGGCCGGTTGATGAAACCGGCAAAAACTCCGTTAGCCCTTCTATTATAGCTAGGATAAGGGCTTGTAAATAATTCATGTGCTAACCTATTTTTTTAATATGGCATAAACCCCAAAACCGAAACCGGCTAATACCACCATAGGGGCAAGCAATGTTTTTCTGAAGTCGTATATATCTGTTGTGCCTATCATTAAAATGAAGCCGAATACAACAATAGCTATGCTAATAAGCAATAACTGATAGTTCTTTTTTGTGAAAACTAATTCTGATTTTGAATCCTGATGTACAGGAGTAGATTTTTTTTCTATCATTATCTGTAAAGGTCGTAAATTTTTAAACGTAAATATTTGCTAACGGCAAATGAGGTACTTATAGCAGTAATAAAAATACCTACCCCCACAAGGCCAAGTAAAACAATACCAAATTCAGTATAATTTCTAAGAATTACAATTTCCGGAATCTCCCTCTGTGCATAATACAATATACCTAGTAGGATCAGAATGGCAATAAATGCTGCAATTAATCCGTGCAGAGCAGCTAATAAAATAAAAGGTCTGCGGATAAAGCTTCTTGTGGCGCCGACCAGTTGCATGCTTTTAATTAGAAAACGCTGAGAATAAATAGCAAGTCTTATTGTATTGTTGATCAGTGCAACAGATATAATTAACAAAATAGCGGCAAAGGCCAGAATGATTAATCCTATGGTATTGATGTTTTTATTTACCATATCAATTAATGAGCTCTGGTAGATCACTTCTTTAACCACGGGGTTTTTAGCGATACTTGCCTTTAACGTGTCGATACTTTTGTTGTTTGCGTAATTTGCTTTTAAGTAAACATCAACTGTTGAAAGCAAAGGGTTGTAACCAAGAAAATTAACAAAATCTTCGCCAAGGTCGTTGGTTGGCGGTGGCCAACGCGCAGGCGGCGGTGCAGCTGGCGGAGATCGACTTGTCGAATACGCGCGTGCTGGCGCCGCGCGATGGGCAGCTGGGGCAGGTGGCGGT
>NZ_CAMLHF010000332.1 GCF_946479715.1 uncultured Pedobacter sp.
TAAGAGATTCTTTTTAGCCACAGCCATTTGAGCATCCATCATTAATAACCTGTAATAACCCTGAGCAACGTTAGCTACTACCCTTGTTTGGATAGCTTTCCTTGCTTCCGATGTTTGAAGATATGTTGCAAGAGCAGCTTGTTTCTGGCTTTTTATTTTACCCCAGATATCGGCTTCCCATGCCAAACCAACGTTTGCATTGTAATCCTGAATAACCTTGGTTTTCAAAAACTGACCGGCACTTAATCCATTTAAACTATTATCAGACGGACGATTAGCATTAGCAGTAACCTGTAACGTTAACTCCGGGATATTACCAAGCTTTGATTGTTTAAACAGCACCTCTGCCGATTCAATATTTTTCAAAGCGATCTGCATATCGTAATTCCTTAATAGCGCAGTGTCTATCAGTCGTTGTACCCCTTCTTCTGTAAAGAAATTCTTTACAGAAATATTTCCAATACTAGTAGTATCGGTAGTATTGGCATTCCTGAATGTTTCAGGAATTGCAGCTTTCGGTACGGCTACATCTTTAGAAACTTTACATCCGGCCAACACTATTAAAACTAAGAGCGGGGCCAGTGTATTTATATACTTTTTCATTAGTATCTATTTTTTATGTTTTGATTTGAAGAAGGTATCCAAAAAGTAGTGTTCAGATACCCTCTTTTCTTTCATTAATTAATGGATAATACCTTAAGAATAGATGATTTCTGATTCTGGTTTTACCTTAACACCATTTGCATCCTGAGCATCAGTAAGCACAGCTGGTTTACTTGATACCTTTTCCTGCAGATGCTGGAAAATCACAAATAGAACCGGGATAAGGAATAATCCAAGAATAACTCCTGAAAGCATCCCTCCTGCAGCACCAATACTTATAGAGTGGTTACCTTGTGCAGATGGTCCTGTTGCAATACTCATTGGAAACAAACCTACAACGAAAGCTAGCGATGTCATTAGAATAGGACGCAACCTTAGTTTTGCTGCCTCTATTGCCGCACTTACCAAAGAAAGACCTGCTTTTCGGCGTTGTACCGCAAACTCCACAATCAGAATGGCATTCTTGGCCAGCAAACCAATGAGCATGATCAGCGCTACCTGTACATAGATATTGTTTTCTATACCAGTTAAACCTATTACAACAAACACACCCAATACCCCGGTAGGAATAGAAAGTATTACTGCTAATGGTAAAATATAGCTTTCATACTGCGCTGCCAACAAGAAATATACAAACACTAAACAAAGTATAAATACAACTGTCGATTGCCCGTTTGATGAAATCTCTTCCCTGGTTTGTCCAGAGAACTCAAATCCATATCCCGCAGGTAATTGTTCTTTTGCTACTTCCTGTATTGCATTGATCGCATCACCAGAACTAAATCCTGGTTTAGGGATGGCGTTCACCTGAATAGAGTTAAACAAGTTATAACGTGATGCAGTTTCTGAACCATAAACACGGGTTAATTTAACCAACGTTTTTATTGGTACCATCTCTCCTGTTTTGTTTTTGACAAAAACCCTGTCTATAGCGGTAGGATCCGCCCTATCAGCAATATCAGCCTGAACCAGCACACGGTAATATTTACCAAAGCGGTTAAAATCTGAGGCCTGGGCACTACCGAAATAAGCCTGCATAGTTTGCAAAATATCACGCACATTCACACCCAGCTGATTTGCTTTCTCGTCGTTTACTTCAAGTTGTAATTGAGGATAATCTGCTTTAAAAGTGGTAAATGCAACGGCAATTTCTTTACGTTTCATTAACTCACCAATAAAACCGTTGGCTATACCACTAAATTTATCAAGCTTACCACCTGTTTTATCTTGCAATACAAGATCCAATGCCTCCACGTTACTAAAACCAGGAACTGTAGGGAAACTAAATACGAAGAAACTACCGCCGCTTATGGCACCTAATTTACCTCTTATCAGGTTCATAATTTCATTGATGTCTTGCACCTTACCTCTTTCTTTAGTTGGCTTTAACAACACAAACACAACTGCCGAAGATGGACTTGTTGATGAAGTAAGCAAGTTAAAACCCGTAATAGAGGTAACAAACCTTGATGCATCTAAAGCACCCAGTTCGGCCTCAGCTTGTTTCATTACTTTAGAAGTACCATCTAACGAAGTTCCAGAAGGTGTATTTACAGCAATAGCCACAAATCCCTGATCTTCTGTTGGTATAAACCCGGTTGGTGTTCTTTGTACCATCCAAACTGTTGCCAAAACAATAATTGCCAAGCCAATAATACTAACTGCTTTGTTTTTGATCAGGAATTTCAAACCACCAACATATCTGTCGGTCATTGCATTAAAGCTTCTGTTAAATCCTGCAAAGAATTTCTCTTTAAATCCTTTTTTAGGTTCATCAGAATGCTCTGAATGGTTATCTTTCAGGAACAATGCAGCCAATGCCGGACTCAATGTTAAGGCGTTAATAGCTGATATAATAATAGCGGTTGCCATTGTAAAGGCAAATTGTCTGTAAAATACTCCGGTTGAACCTTCAAGGAAACCTACGGGTAAAAACACAGCGGACATCACCAGCGTAATTGATATAATGGCACCACTAATTTCATGCATCGCTTCGGCTGTAGCCTGTTTAGCGCCGATGCGCTTGTGTTCCATCTTGGCGTGAACGGCCTCGACGACCACAATGGCATCATCCACCACAATACCAATAGCCAGTACAAGAGCGAACAGCGTTAGTAAGTTAATAGAGAACCCAAACAGCTGCATAAAGAAGAAAGTACCCAAAATAGCTACGGGAACAGCAATAGCAGGAATTAACGTTGATCTAAAGTCCTGAAGGAAGATAAACACCACGATAAATACCAAAATGAACGCTTCAATAAGCGTGTGCTGTACCTGTTCAATTGACTGATCAAGCGCAACTTTGGTGCTGTAAAAAATGTTGTGTTTAACACCTTTTGGAAAATCTTTAGCAGCCTTTTCCATTAACTTGTTTATCTGAATCTGGATCTCGTTAGCATTTGAACCAGCTAATTGGATAATACCCAGAACAACTCCTTTTTTACCGTTTAAGCGGGTTAAACTGTTGTATGAATATGCACCAAACTCTACTCTTCCTACGTCTTTT
>NZ_CAMLHF010000333.1 GCF_946479715.1 uncultured Pedobacter sp.
ATAAATTTCTCGGCTGTCGGTTTATCTACACACCTGTCGATTATATTTTGTTCTGCACCGCATAGTTCCGGAAATTCTGCCAGCAGTACCTTAGCTCCAAGTGCTACCAAAAGATCAGAGGTATAACCAACTGAAGGATTAGCAGAAATACCGCTGAACCCATCGCTACCACCACATTTAACCCCAACACACAACTTACTAAGTGGAGCAGGGCTTCTTTCTATTTTATTGATCTCCGTTAAACCTTCAAAAGTTTTAAGAATGGCATCTTTTATCAATTGTTCTTCGCTCTGGCTTTGCTGCTGCTCAAAAATCAACACCTTTTTATTGAATGTAGGATTCCGTTCTTTGATATCATCTAACAAGCTTTGTGTTTGCAGGTGCTGACAACCAAGGCTAAGCACGGTTATCCCTGCTACGTTTGGATGATCCGCATAAGCAGCTAACAGATTACTTAACAGATCTGCATCCTGACGTGTGCCCCCGCAACCACCCTGATGATTAAGGAATTTTATACCATCAACATTTTTGAATACCCTCTTTTTAGTTGCCTGAGCAGATGCAAGACTATCTACATTAAAGGAATCTATAGATTCGCCGTCCTGATATGCAGTAAGCAACTGATCTGTAAATTGTTTGTATTTATCGGTTACATTATAACCCAGGGTATTGTATAATGATTCTTTTATAACATCCATATTCCTGTTTTCACAGAAAACTGTAGGTATAAACAACCAGTAGTTTGCTGTTCCGACTTTACCGTCCTGACGGTGATATCCGTTGAATGTTCTGTTTTGAAACTTTGATACATCGGGTGCCTGCCATTGATAATTTACATTTCTGTAAGCATAGTCCTGAGAGGCATGATGAACATTTTCGGTAGTCATTAATCCTCCCTGAGGAATAAAAGCAGTTGCTTTGCCGACCAATACTCCATACATTAAAACATCCTCACCAATTGCCCTGTCTGTTATGAAAAACTTATGCTTGGCGTGTACATCATCCTTTAAATCGAATGTTAAGTTGTTCCATTCAATTTTTTGTCCTTTTTGCAAATCCTGCAAGGCTACCAGAACATTATCGTCTGGATGTATTTGCAAAAAACTTTTATTAGTTATTATTGACATTATGCTTTTAATTCAAATATTTTATCCATCATCACCCATTTCTCACCAGGTTTAGCACCCGGGATTGCCTGTTGATATTTCCACATTAATTTTTCCCATTCCTGTACCCTTTCATTTGAGGCATCCATGGCTCCCTTCTTTTCAAAGCTAAATTTACCATTTACTTCCATAATCATAAACAGCCTATTGCCATATCTGTAAATTTCCATTGTATCGATTCCGGCAGAGGTGATACTCTCCTGAATTTCGGGCCATACCTGCTGATGCATTACTTCGTATTCTTTGATCAGATCAGGATCATTTACCAGATCAAGCGCTAAACAATATCTTTTCATTTTATATATTTTCTAAGGTTTTAATACTATGTTCTTTTAACAACCTTGTGCCCGGTTACACCAAATAAGAATACCACTGCGAAGCATATTAATGGCACGATATAACCAATCTGAATATCGGCTATATCAGCAACGTAACCCATTGCCGGAGGCAATACTGCGCCACCAACGATTGACATGATGATCAGACTGCTTCCAAATTTTGTGTCTTTTCCAAGATCCTTTATACCCAGAGAGAAGATAGTTGGGAACATGATGGACATGAAGAATGCGATTCCGATAACAACAAATAATGATATGGTGCCATGAGTTACTATTGCAAGAACGCAAAGTACCATGCTGGCTACCGCATAAATAGCCAATAACCGCTCTGCTTTAATAAATTTCATGAGGAAAGTACCAAGTACCCTTCCAATCAGGAAGGCTAGGCCCATGCCTATACCTGCATAACCAGCTGCCTTTTGCTGATCTATTTCGGCAGCTTTGGTAGCATACAGAATAAAAAAACTAAACACACATACCTGAGCCCCTACGTAAAAGAACTGTGCAAGAACAGCCCATCTTAGGTGTTTATGTTTAAGGGCATCCCATATGGTATGGTCGGTTGCTTTGTCACCCGGTTCTTCTGTCTCCACAATTTCCGGTAATTTCAGAAAGACAAAGATGATTGCTATTACCAGAATAATGCTCCCCAGCACCAGGTATGGTGTTTTTACTGATGAAGCTTCTGATGCCAAAGCAAATTCCCTTGCAGAGGCAGTCATTTTACTTAAATCTGCATCAGATATCCCTTCTATTAAAATAATTTTAGCACCGATTATTGGAGCAGCAGTTGCTGCTAGTCCATTGAATGACTGCGCAAAATTCAGTCGAAAAGTTGCCGTTTCAGGAGGGCCAAGCAATGATGCATAAGGGTTGGCAGCCGTTTCGAGAATGGTTAGCCCACATGCGATGATAAATAATGCCCCCAAAAAGAATACATAAGCTTGCGTATTCGCAGCTGGTATAAATAAAAATGATCCTATGGCAAATAATGCAAGCCCCAGGATTATCCCCGTTTTATAGCCATACTTTTTCATAATGAATCCAGCTGGAAGTGCCATTACAAAATAAGCGATGAATACTGCAGAATCAACCAGAGATGCTTCTAAAGTACTTAAACTGAAAGACCTTTTTAAATGGGGAATAAGTATTGGATCTAGATTATGTACAAAACCCCACATAAAAAATAGGGAGGTAATCATAATAAACGGGAAAAGGTACTTGTTTTTAGTCATCTGGTTTAATTTTTTGGTTATTCAAAGAACGCGTTTTTTGAAGTGATTTATTTTACCATTTTATCTTATTATTAAGCTATTTTGGCAAATAAAGTGTCTATTATCCTTGTTACGTAGCTTAATTTGCAAAATGCCATAATAAAAGACATTGATTTATTACTTGATTTCGATTCTTGCATTGAATAATCCGATAGTAGTATGCGGAGAAAGCGGTTTATGCAATTGCCAGCTAAGGGGATAATACTTGCCTTTTTCTACAGCCAGCGGTTTTAGTTCCTGGCGGTAAATGGTTTGAAGATCGGAAGAGCACACGTCTGAACTCCAGT
>NZ_CAMLHF010000334.1 GCF_946479715.1 uncultured Pedobacter sp.
GGTTGACTTTACTGCTACTGAAGATTTCAATTTTATCAACTGGAAAAACGGATCGGGCGAGACCTATGTGCCGGATAATTTCGGAGAATAAGCATAATTATTTAGGGGCCTTATTTCCCTAATTTTTAAATACTTATTCAAATACAATTTAATATTTTCTTTTTTTAGCAAAAGTTGTATCTTGCGCCCTCTTAAAAAAAATTATAAATAAGAATATTATGGGTTTAATGACATTTTTGCGGAATCGCGCAGGCTATATTCTGATAGGAGCCATCGGTTTTGCAATTGTTGCATTTTTGGTTGGTGATGCAATTAACGTAGGTAAGCCTTTCTGGGCTGCTTCTCAAAAAGTTGTGGGGTCTGTTGATGGTGAGGATATAAACATAGATGAGTTTGGTGCTAAGGTTGATCAAAGCCTTGCTCAGTTCAAACAACAATATGGCGGTTCAGGTAATGCCCAAATGCAGGCTATGGCGGTTGATAATGTGTGGCAAGGTGAAGTAGCCAGAGTTCTTTTAGGAAAAGAGTATAGCCGTTTAGGTATAAACGTTTCTTCTGATGAATTGGCTGACCTTATTAAAGGCGACAATCCAAGCCCGATAATTGTACAATATTTTGGAAACCCTCAAACTGGTCAGGTTGATAGAGCTCAGGTGATCAGAACCTTTAAAGAAGGTTATAAAGATCCTAATATGGCAAAACAGCTTCAGGCTGTTGAAGCTGAAATAGAAAGACAAGCATTACAACAAAAATATGTTAAGCTAATCAGCAACGCTGTTTATGTAACTTCGTTAGAAGCTAATGATGAATATATAAACCGTAATAAACTGGCTAATTTTAAATATGTTGGTCTTGAATATGCATCTATTCCTGATGCAAGCGTAAAGATTGCAGAATCTGATTATTCAGCTTATTATAACGATAACAAACAACGTTTTGAAAACCCTACAGAAACACGTGCATTTGAGTATGTGTCTTTCAGTGTTAGCCCAACTAAAGAAGATTCTGCAGCGGTTAAATCTCAGGTTGAGAAACTTGCGGCAGACTTTAAAACAGCTGCTAACGATTCTCTTTTTGCTGCGGTTAACTCAGACGTTAAAGTCCCATACACTTATATCAATAAAGGTAAATTAGATCCTGCTGTAGATTCAGTAGTATTTAACCTGCCTGCTGGCAGCTTCTTCGGGCCTAAATTCTCGGGTAACTCTTACAAACTGGTTAAAGTTATAGATACCCGTTTCTCTCCTGATTCAGTTAAAGCAAGTCATATTCTACTTGATGCCAGCAAACTTGGTGGTGTAGATAAAGCAGTAAAAATGGCTGATTCATTAAAAGGACTGATTCAAAAAGGCGCAAGCTTTGCTACTTTAGCAGCTCAGTACAGCGAAGATGGATCTAAAGATAAAGGTGGTGAACTTGGTACTTTTGCCCGTGGCCAAATGGTTCCTGAATTTGAGAACGCTGCATTTAACGGAAGCGTTGGCGATCTTAAAGTAGTAACCTCACAGTTCGGTGTACACTTAATTAAAATCGAGAAACAAATTGGTTCTTCAAAAGTGGCTAAACTGGCTTACATCGAGAAAAGCTTATTGGCAAGTAATAAAACTAAAGATGCTGCTTATAAAAAAGCAAGTAACTTCTTAAGTGAAGTTAAAGGTGGTAGTTTCTCTGAGCTTGCTCAGAAAAAAGGTTATACTGTAGGTGTAGCTGATAAAATTACACCAACACAAGGTTTCGCTCCAGGTTTAGATAATCCACGTCAGTTAATTCGCGATGCATATGATGCTAAAAAAGGAGATGTATTAGATCAGGTATATCAAATGGATAATTCATTTGTGGTAGCACGTGTTACTGATATCAGACCAAAAGGAACATTGCCATTAGAGGCTGTTAAAAAAGACATCGAGCCAATAGTTCGTAACCTTGTTAAGGCTAAAATGCTTAAAGAAAAAGTTGACAAAGCATTACAAGGTGCTGCCAACATTGATCAGGTAGCGCAAAAACTAGCTAAACCGGCAACCCCTGTTCAAAACATCGTATTCTCTAATCCTATTATCCCTGGCGGTGGTCAGGAAAATAAAGTGGTTGGAGCTGTTTTTGGATCTCAACCAGGTAAGCTTTCTAAAGCAATTGATGGTGAGCGTGGTGTTTATGCATTCTCAGTAGATGGATTTACTAATCCTGCGCCATTAGCGAATACTTATAAACAAAAAGAAATAATGATGCAGGCTACTGCTCAGCGCTCATTGGGTGCGGCATTTCAGGCATTACAAGATAAAAGCGAGATAAAAGACAATAGGGTGAAATTCTATTAATCTTATTTTACGTAATTTTGTAACCGGAAGTATTTCTACTTCCGGTTTTTTTATTTTAGAGCGATGGAGATTCAAGAAAATTTTGTCAATAAAGTAGCGGCCAGCGGTTTAATTACGTTTAACCTTGAAGATTATCTTAATCAGGGAGAAAGAGTCGTTTATGATATTAAGGATAATCTTTTTCACGGACTAATGTTAAGAGAGAAAGATTTCAGGGAGTTTATAAAAACGCACGACTGGGCCACTTATACTGGTAAAAATGTAGCAATCACCTGCAGTGCTGATGCTATAGTACCTACCTGGGCTTACATGCTGTTGGCTAACAAAATGAAACCATATGCAAATGAGGTTGTATTTGGTAGCCTTGAAACATTAGAAGCCGTGTTGTTTACTAAAGCCCTGGCAAAGATTGATCTTAATGCTTTTGCCGGCGAACGTGTTGTAGTAAAAGGTTGTGCAGATATTGATCTGCCTGTTGCAGCTTATGTAGAGATTACTAATCTGCTAACGCCAGTTGTTAAAAGCATTATGTATGGAGAGCCATGTTCTACTGTGCCCATATATAAGCGAAAGGATTAATTTTGGATTGTTTTTTGTTTTAGCTTAGGTATGAGAAAATCACTATTGTTTATTGTTGCTGCATTCCTAAGCTTAGATCGGAAGAGCGTCGTGTAGGGAAAGAGTGTAGATCTCGGTGGTCG
>NZ_CAMLHF010000335.1 GCF_946479715.1 uncultured Pedobacter sp.
CCCCATCACCGGAAACTCTTCGCTAGCCGCATAAGGATACCAGATCATAGCTGATACTGTTGGAGGTAATTCTTTTAGTCCCGTATTATTTGGGGAATTATTTATTGGCTTCTGCACATCATACAGCTCGCCGGATTTCTTAGTCGCAAAATCATAATAACGGTACGCCTGGTTATTCCCTATAAAATAAGGCCAGCCATAGTTACCCGACTTTTTAGCCACATTAAATTCATCATAAGACCTTGGACCTCTGGACTCTGAAGAGTTTGAACCATCCGGACCAACTTCACCCCAATATAACCAGCCAGTATGACTATCTATAGTTAACCTCCAGGGATTTCTATTACCCATGGTATAAATTTCGGGGCGGGTATTTGCTGTTCCTTTAGGAAAAAGGTTGCCTTCTGGAATGGTATATGTACCATTTGGTTCAGGATGGATACGTAAAATCTTACCTCTTAAATCGTTGGTATTACCAGACGATTTCTGAGCATCACGCGGAGCTTCTCCCGGACGTTCATCAATTGGCGTAAAACCATCCGAAGATCTTGAAAACGTATTATCACCAGTACTTAAGTACAAGTTTTTATCTTTATCGAATAACATCCCACCTCCTACGTGGCAGCACTCTTCACGTTGAACTACCACATCTAATACTTTCTTTTCTGTAGTCATGTTCAGTTTACCACCAGCCCAGGTAAATCTGGAAAGCCTGTTTACCGATACGTCTTTTGGAGAATAGTAAATGTAAATCCATTTGTTTTTAGCATAATCAGGATCAAGGATAACACCCTGCAATCCATCTTCACCTTCAGAACGTTCGCCGGTTTTACTCACATATTCTCTGCTGACAGCAAAATCTGCTATTACATCCATTTTATTAGTTGCAGGATCGTATATTTTTAATTTTCCTTTACGTTCTGCATACAAAACCTTTCCTCCATCCAGAATCTGGAATTGCATAGGTTCTTCTAATTTTTGTTGAAGCACAACTTTGGTAAACCTATTATCATCAGGTTTTTCCGGCGATTGCGCCTTTACTATATATGAAGAAACCAATAACAGCGATAAGGCTGTTATTGGTTTCAATAATGATAATTTTATCATGTTTGGGGTTAATTACAATTTAGATACAAGGTTACGGAAGTTAACTACACTAGCAGCAACATCAGCGCTGTTGCTTTCCCAGTTGTACTCATATTCAGCTGAGATTGCCCCTTTAAAGTTTTGTCTCTTTAACTCTGCGATAACTGCAGGGATGTTAGAAACACCTTCTCCCCAATGCACATCATGTCCGCCTTTACCTTTTTCATGAAGATCTTTCATATGCGAGTGCAATACGTGTCCATCAAGTTTTTTCAAGCACTCAACAGGGTCTAATCCTGAACGTACCCAGTGGCCTATATCAGCACATGCACCTAAGCGTTTGCTTTTTCCTTTAATAGCGTTTAACACGATATCAGGATTCCAGTAATGAGATGGGTTTGGGTGATTGTGAATGGCAACATTGATCTGATATTTATCGCATAGATCAGATACCAACTGTAAATCTTTCTCATTAGGCTCTGAAGTAATGGTATGAATACCCATTGCTTTACAGAATTCGAATAATTTAACCCATTCAGCTTCACTATTAGCACCTGTAACACCAAATGCAACAACTTTTACATTGTTTTCTTTAAGCTTTGCTAAAACAGCTTGTCTTTTAGCGTCATCCATATCAGGTCCCATTGATCCTTCTATACCGCCACCTATTTTTTGACCTGGAAAAGCCTCTACATATCTTAAGTTACAGCTATCGATCTTTTTAATTGCCTCAGCAAATGTGAATAATCTGAAAGTATAAGCTTGTGAACCAAGTTCCCAGCCCAATTTTACTTCCGGATTCTTAGCAGAAGCATTAGATGCTCCTGTCTTTACACTTTTACAGGCAGCAAGACAAGCCAATAAAACAACAGCAAATTGTAGTTTTAAAGCAAATCTATTTTTTAATAAATTCATGTTTGGTTAATTAAAGTTTGAAAATTATCTAGGTTACATTTGTTATTCTGTCTCTCCAAAATCTTATTCTGTAAAAAGACGCCAACAATATAGTTATTCTTGAAGTTTTTCCTTTTACTAATGGATCGAAATATTTTAGTTACTAAAAATCGCCTTTTAAATAAGCGTTAAAAATGGACTTTATAAGTTAAATCATGGATAATATGATCAGGCAGACTTATTCTTCTCTATTTCAAACTCGGCATCAATACCCAAAGCACTTCTGTTTTTAGAGGCAGCAACAGCAAGTTCATCGCAGCGTTCATTTTCGGGATGATTATTATGCCCCTTTATCCAAACGAATTTAACATGGTGTAGCTTATAAACGTTAAGAAAACGCATCCAAAGGTCTTTATTCTTTTTGCCTTTAAATCCCGTTTTAACCCAACCAAACACCCATTTCTTTTCTACAGAATCGATCACGTATTTTGAATCCGAAAAAATGGTGATTTCCTGCCCTGGATTTTTAAGTGCATTTAAGCCTACTATAACAGCCAGCAATTCCATTCTGTTGTTCGTAGTTAAACGGAATCCCTCACTTAGTTCCTTATAGTGAGAACCTGAGCGTAAAATCACTCCGTATCCACCTGGCCCTGGGTTTCCGCTAGCTGCTCCGTCGGTATAAAGTTCAATCATATGTTAGGCAAATCTAGCTTTTTAAGCCATAAAAGCAATTTTTAGGGTACTTTTTATATTTCCACCAGAATTTAATCGACTGAGATTTAAACGATTAAAAAAAAGATCTATTCTAACTGAAAAAAGATTTGAATAAAATATTTTAAATCGTACTTTTGTAGCGTTGAAAAACACATGGTGGTTTTAGCTCAGTTGGTTAGAGCATCGGTTTGTGGTACCGAGGGTCGTGGGTTCGAGCCCCATATTCCACCC
>NZ_CAMLHF010000336.1 GCF_946479715.1 uncultured Pedobacter sp.
CCCCTCAAATACAAAGAAACATAAATAAATAGACCAGGCACATACAGACAGTAATAGAGGTATAATTTGTCTCTCATGTTCGTGTATAAGAAAATGTTATACACAAATAAAGAAAGAAGAACACCCATAAAAACGATCTCCAGGTAATCTCTGAAAGTAGGGCCCGCAACTAAAGTATCAGAGGTAGCCATCTTTAATGGCAGCGGTAGGTAATTATCAGATTTTACCCTTATAAAAATATGTTGGATATTAGTTTGATTACTGTTTTGAGGCAAACTGAAAGTAAAACGGTTTTCCGATTTTATCCGGGTACTTGAGGGTATTAAAAAGCCTGATTTGAATTGAACCCAGGTTCCGTCAGCCTTATCTGCATAACAATCAATGTATTCAATATTGGGCATGTCTGCAATTAAATAAGCTTTTCCCGAGCTTTGATTAACGTAATTGATTTTAATCCAGAATGCAGACTTTGTATTCCCGAGATTTAATACCTCTGTTTCACTGCGTTTAAATTTTCCGGCCTTTTCCAAAGCTTTAACTTCATTAATCGTTAGTGATGCGGCCTTATCTTCAAAATACGTCACCTGTTTACCTATATTACTGTAGGGTGTGTTGTCGTTTAGATAAATCACCTGAGCAATAGCCTGAATTTTCGCAAAAAGTATAAGGGCAATTAGAATAAGAAAACGGCGCATATAGGAGATCGTTTACAATAATTGGTTTTTGGTCGCTTTTTTTACAGCTAAATGTAAGCCAACATTTTTGTTTATAGTATGTTAAGTCTATAAAACTTCTATTTTTTCTATGTAAAATACGTAAATTGGATTTAAAACGATTTAAATTATGGATACACGTCGCGACTTTTTACAGAAACTAGGACTTTCTTCATTGGTTTTACCATTTATACCACTCTCGGGATGGGCGGCTACAAAAACTGATAAATTGTACGATGGGCCAGTGTTACGCGTAGCTATTATGGGCCTTGGCGGATATGGTAGCCGCGTTGCAGAAGCAATGCAATCCTGCGTTAAAGCGAAACTGGTAGGTGTAATTAGTGGAACACCTTCAAAAATAAAAGACTGGCAAGCTAAATATGGTATTCCCGAAAAGAACTGCTATAACTATGAGAACTTTGATCAGATAAAAAACAATCCTGATATTGATGCAGTGTATGTAATTACACCTAATGCGCTTCATCATGATCAGGTTATTCGTGTTGCTAAAGCAGGTAAACATGCAATTTGCGAAAAGCCAATGGCGATAAGTCCTAAAGAAGGACAAGAAATGATCGATGCCTGTAAAAAAGCAAATGTGAAGTTATTGGTAGGCTATAGAATGCACTTTGAGCCCAAAACCCTCGAAGTTATTCGAATGAGAAATGCCGGCGAATTTGGAAAGATCATGTTTTTTCAAGGACAATGTGGCTTTAAAATAGGCGATCCAAAACAATGGCGATTGAATAAACAACTTGCTGGTGGAGGCGCAATGATGGATATAGGTATTTATGCCATAAATGGTTCCAGATATATGGTAGGTGAGGAACCTACATGGGTAACCGCACAAGAAACCAAAACAAATACTGAAATATTTAAAGAAGGGGTTGATGAAACCATTCAATTTCAGATGGGATTTCCGGGTGGGGCTGTAGCTTCTTATCTGTCAACCTACAATATGAATTATCTTGATCGGTTCTACCTGACCGGCGAGAAAGGTTTTGCCGAGATGCAGCCGTCAACAGGTTACGGGCCAATAAAAGGGCGTACACACAAAGGCGAATTAACACAACCCCACGCTACCCACCAAACCGTACAGATGGAACAAATGGCGGGGATTATTTTAGAAGGCAAAGAGCCGATAGTACCAGTTAACGGAGAAGAAGCGCTAAAAGATTTAAAAATTATAGAAGCCATTTATCTTGCAGCTAAAACAGGCAAAAAGATACCGCTAAAGCTGTAAACGCTTTTTAAAAGCGTTTATTCCATAATTTTTGAAAGCGCAAGGTGCTGAAGTAGCATGATCGTTTTTCCATCCTTAATTTCGCCGGTTGCAATCATTTTCATCGCGGTATTAAATGGTAATTCCAGTACTTCAATATCCTCATCTTCTACGCCGCCGCCTGTTTCTGTTTTCATGTCAGCGGTGTATTCTGCAATAAAGAAATACAGTTTTTCTGTAACCGAACCGGGACTCATATAAACTTCAAATACTTTTTGAACTGAGGACAATACATAGCCGGTTTCTTCCTCTGTTTCTCTTCGGATGGCCTCTTCTGGACTGTTTTCATCAAGTAAACCAGCGCATGTTTCAATGAGCATTCCGGTAACATTACCATTTACGTATGTCGGAAACCGGAACTGTTTAATCAGAATAACGGTTTGCAGTGTGCGGTTGTACAGAAGGATTGTCGCCCCATTTCCACGATCATAAGTTTCCCTGCTTAGCGTTTCCTGTATCCCTTTTTTGGACAAGAAGTTGAATGTTGTTTTCTTTAAAACATACCAGTCATCGGATAAGATTTCCTCTTTAATTATATTTATTGTATTATTCATGATCAATTGTGATTAATAATGATTATTTTTGATCAAATGTAGATTATTTATATGAGTTTTCAGGAAAGAAAGAAAAAGATTTTAATGATACTTGATGAATTTGAGGCTTTATCTGTAATGGAGATCTCTCGGAAATTATCAATATCTCCTGCTACGGTCAGAAGAGATTTGCAAGATCTTTCTGAAGAGGGGCTCCTGCAGCGAACGCATGGAGGCGCCATGAAGCTAGATAATCTGCCCTTCGTGGCATTCCATAAAAAGCAAACTGCTAATACAGAAAGCAAGCAGGAAATAGGAAAATTAGCTGCCG
>NZ_CAMLHF010000337.1 GCF_946479715.1 uncultured Pedobacter sp.
GAACAAATCGCGCGCACGCAATTCTTCTTTACCATGGTTCTTACGCAAGTCTAAGAAGCTCAATACATCAGCATGCCAAGGCTCTAAATAAATTGCAAAAGCACCTTTACGCTTACCTCCACCTTGATCTACATAACGTGCAGTATCGTTAAATACCTTTAGCATTGGCACAATACCATTACTTGTTCCATTAGTACCACCAATGTAAGAACCGGTAGCACGAATGTTATGGATGCTTAAACCGATACCACCAGCACTTTGAGAGATCTTAGCGGTTTGTTTCAATGTATCATAAATACCTTCAATACTATCATCCTGCATAGTTAACAAGAAGCACGACGACATTTGAGGTTTAGGAGTAGCAGCATTAAATAAGGTCGGTGTAGCATGTGTAAACCAACGCTCGCTCATCAGGTTATAGGTAGCTATAGCACTTTCAATATCCCCTTTATGGATACCTACAGACACACGCATAAATAAATGCTGAGGACGTTCAACTATCTGCCCGTCTACCTTTAACAGGTAAGATTTCTCCAGTGTTTTGAAACCAAAATAATCAAAACCAAAATCTCTGTCATATATAATTGTGCTGTCAAGTGTGTCAGCATTTTCTTTAATTACTTCCCAAACATCATCAGCAATAAGAGAGGCCGATTTACCTGTTTTAGAGTCAATATAAGTATACAACATCTCCATTGTTTTAGAGAAAGATTTAGTTGTATTCTTATGAAGGTTAGATACAGCAATACGTGAAGCCAATAAAGCATAATCCGGATGTTTGGTTGTTAAAGAGGCTGCGGTTTCAGCTGCAAGGTTATCCAATTCAGAAGTTGTAACCCCATCATATAAACCTTCAATCACCTTCTTGGCTACATCTATCGGATCTACAAGTTCAGCATTAAAACCATAGCATAACTTTTCAATACGGGCAGTTATTTTGTCAAACCTTACCGCTTCCTTGCGGCCATCTCTTTTTATTACAAACATATTTTTCAGGTATTTATGGTGCATATTGGATTTGTGATGAGCAAACCCAGCATCGGCACCGAATTAATTATTTATTTATATTACTTATCGCCTAACCCGATAAGTTTTAAAAATCATCGTCTAAAGAGAAAGCCGCAGCTTTATCTTCTGTAGAGGTTAATACACCACTTTTCTGGTAATCACCAACTCTTTTTTCAAAGAAGTTCGTTTTACCCTGTAGTGATATCATCTCCATAAAATCAAATGGGTTGGTTGCATTATAGATCTTAGTATAACCAAGCTCTTGCACCCATCTATCTGCAACAAACTCAATGTACTGCGACATCAGTTTTGCATTCATTCCAATCAGTGCCACAGGTAAGGCATCTGTAATAAATTCTTTTTCTATTTCTACAGCATCTTTAATGATACCGTGAACTTGTTCTTCAGTAAGCTTATTCTTAAGCATACCATACAACAAACAAGCAAATTCGCAATGTGAACCCTCATCTCTGGAGATCAACTCATTACTGAATGTTAAACCTGGCATTAAACCGCGTTTCTTTAACCAGAATATAGAGCAGAAGCTTCCGCTAAAGAAAATACCTTCAACAGCTGCAAAAGCTACTAAACGTTCAGCAAAATTACCACCTTCTATCCAACGTAACGCCCATTCCGCTTTTCTTTTAACACAAGGAACAGTCTCTATCGCGTGGAACAATCTATCCTTTTCATCAGGATCTTTTATATAAGTGTCAATTAACAATGCATAAGTTTCTGAGTGGATGTTTTCCATCATGATCTGGAACCCGTAAAAGCAACGCGCTTCAGGCAACTGAACTTCGCTCATAAAATTTACTGCAAGGTTTTCGTTTACAATACCATCACTGGCAGAGAAGAAAGCCAAAATATGAGAAATAAAATGTCTCTCTCCGTCATTTAGGTTATCCCAATGTTTCTGGTCATCAGAAAGATCAATTTCTTCTGCCGTCCAAAAACTAGCCTCACTCTTTTTATACATCTCCCAAATTGCCGGATATTTAATCGGTAAAAGAACAAAACGGTCTTTGTTTTCTTTTAATAATACTTCTTCTTCTTGCATAAGCCTTTGTTTAACGTAGTGAATGATTGAACTATGAAAAACCCTTAATAAACGCTAACAGTCGACAAAACCATACTTAATTTAAAGATTTTAAAAGACTTGTATTTCTCTGGCAACCTTAATCAACTAAATATTAAACCTTTAACTGAAAATCTACGTGTGATTTATTAAAGAATTTTACTTAAACAAATATAAAGTATGAGGCCTTTTTTGCAGAACAAAGTTGTTAACACGTTGTTAGATTTGGCTCTTTAAAAGATCAGATTTCAGTCATAATCAATCACCAAAAAAGCTAATTATTTCTTTTTAAGGGGATAGTAAAAACTTTTGAATGTTAATAATTTAAAAAAGCTGACTTTATATCCCCTAAAGTTTAAAAATTACTCGGTATCTGGCAGATAGCTAATTTCAAGTTTAGCAACCCCTTTTCCATAAAACCCAAGCTCTTTTGCGGCACCTTCAGAAAGGTCTATTTTAAATTTTCTGGAATGCGGACCTCTGTCATTTATTTCCACATCCACAGATCTACCATTTGCTGGATTAGTAACCGTTACAATTGTCCCAAATGGTAAGTACATGTGAGCGGCAGTCATTTTTTTACCCCGATATCTAACACCGCTTGTAGTTCTTCGTCCTTCAAACTTCTTTGCGTAATATGTAGCGTAAACGGTTTTAGAGATTAATTTAGAAGATAGATTGGATGACGATCTTGCTGTTGCTTCAGGGGCCGATTCTGATGTCGTTCCGTCTGAAATAT
>NZ_CAMLHF010000338.1 GCF_946479715.1 uncultured Pedobacter sp.
CGATGTGCCTATCCAGATAGTACTTAAATAAAGAGATCTGATCAGCGAATTTCTTGTTCAGGTCGTTTACTATAGTCAGGAACATATTAGGTATCAAATCTTCTCTGCCAAACGTAAACGTGCTTGCCTGCAAATGTGGCTGATTGGTGTTGATTATTTTAAAAGTAAAGTTTACAAAGCTTTGAGCCTCATCTGGAGTATTAGATAGCTCATATGCCTTATTCAAATCACCGGTTGTTTTCAATGCGTTTACAAACTGATCAATCTGATTCGTATCTGCTCCGCATTGGTTCATTGCCTCAAGATACATCTCAAAATGACTTTTCCTTTCTCCTTTACTATCAACATCAGATTCTTCTCCGGCAACAATCTCATTAATTAAATACCTGTTGTTTGCCAATCCAACAGGGAACCAGGGAATAGTGGTACAGGTAAGGTTAATTTGCAACGATTTTAACAGCGACATGAAATCCCAAACTGCATACACATGGTATTGCATAAAGATCCTTAAATCTTCAAGATCATTGATAACTGAATAAACTTTATGATTGATTATCTGTTGCCTTAACGGCTCTATTTCGTTTTGGATTCTTTCCAGCGGTGCACTACTCATTATTCCTTCTTTATTCCTGACGGCAAAGATAAAATTTTACCACCAAAAACCCTGAACTTTAACACGTCCATTAAAACCTGGTAATGCTTTAATTATTTTTCTGAGCTCAACAACCATAGGAACATTTCCTGCTAAGTATACCGCGCGCCCATCAAGGTTTTGTTCCTGTAACCACTCCTGCAAATTATTAATATTGCTACTCACTTTTTGAGGGATAGCCTCCAATGTAGAATCGAAATAAGACATAAATGCTTTACGATGTTCTTCTTCCTTGATTACTACAGCTCCCGATACATTTCCCTTACCTGCCAATTGCTCTAAAGCCAAAAAATGTCCTATAGCAGAGCTGTCGCCAAGGCAGGTTAGTGAAGTTGAAGAAACTGGCTTTGTAAAAGTACTTGAAATTCCAAGATACAATATCTCGTCCTTTGGTTTTAAGCTGGCAGCCCATTTACTTCCACTACCGTCGTGTGCTGCATCAACATATAATGTACAGGTTTGTGTATCTTCATCCCAATGCGCAGGTGTGTAGTCTCTGTAAATGCCATCAGCAACTTTACATTTCATATGCTGTACGCTTTGCCACTTACTCATATCTACCCCTGGCAGGTGCAGATCTATTTCATAAAACGTTGAAGGATTCCATGCACGAACATCCAGAACATGTCCTGTTTTACCAAATTGTTTTTCAAATATTACAAGCGCCTTTCTTTTTATTAAATTCATAATTCTTTGTTTTGATGTTACAAAACAACATTAAAAACGTTCACATTACAATGAAGAAAGAAAGGTAAGTATTGGACTATTTGCGGTATCCAGCTCTAAAGGCCCCGGCAGAAGTTCCGGCAAACTTAGTAAACAATCTGGAAAAATACGTATGGTCTGAAAATCCCAGTTCAAATGAGATTTCTTTTACCGTAAGGTCGGTATAGTATAGCAGCCGTTTTGCTTCGAGTACAATCTCATTATGAATCCAGTAACTAACGGGGAAGCCTGTAAGCCCCTTAACCACCTCATTTAAATAAGTGAGCGAGATATTTAATTTTTCTGCATACTCAGAAGGACTTTTAACTGTTTTAAAATTTGCCAGCAGCAAACTCCTGAAATGACTGTTAATTTGCACTGGTCTGGTGTTTTGTTTTTGCCCGAATTGAGTTTGCGAAAGGTAAGCTTCGGCAACCATCCCGATATAGGATTGTGCAAGAGCATGAGCAATTGACCTGCTCAACGGCTCTTCAATAAGCAAAAACCTTTCATGAAGTAATTTTAGACATTGTTTAAATTTTTCTGCATTAGCATCATCAAGTGATATGGGTCCATTGCTTATAATGTACTGTTCAAAAACAGTTCTGTACTCATCATTAACCAAAAGGGTATCAATGGCCAAAAACCAACCTGAAACATTTTTACTATCTATGCTGTGATGCACCTGCCCTGGTAGTACATATAATATGGCACGGTCATTAACCAGAAGGGACTTAAAATCAAGCATGAAATTGCTTTCTCCCTTCTCCTGATATAAAAAAATATAATGATCGTCGCGATGTGCGCTTAAAATCGAAGCACGTTCTTGAACGTTTTCAAAATAAATAACCTCCATTCCCGCCGAAGAGCGCTCATAGAGTTTATGGACTGGGATAATGTCTTTCACGACACTAATCTAGAACTTTTACGCGTAATTTAGTTTAGCAACTCTTCTGCTTCTTGCAATAAGTACCCATGCAAACGCAGCCCCTGTTAAAGCCATTATTGAACCTACTGAAACCGGAGAAGTATAATCATAACCTGCTGCAAGTGGCAAACCGCCTAAAAATGCACCAAGCGCATTACCTATGTTAAAGCTGGCCTGACTAACCGAAGCAGCAAGCATTTCTGAACCTTTGGCAGTATTGATCATCAGCATCTGAATTGGTGATGCCGCTGCAAAAGCAATTGCACCGGTCACAAACGTCATTATTACAGCTAACACCTGGTTTCCTGATACATAATGTACAATTAAAAGACTAACAGACATTGCAATCAGTAAGGCTATAGTTGCTTTTGCAGGCGATATTTTATCCGCAAGTTTACCTCCAATAAAATTACCTACCAACATCCCTAATCCAGCAACAACCAGGATATACGTGATTGAATTGGCAGCGAAACCCGAAACCTCAGTGAGCAATGGGGCTATATAGCTATACCACGAAAATAACCCACCG
>NZ_CAMLHF010000339.1 GCF_946479715.1 uncultured Pedobacter sp.
ATACCTGTTTCAGGTTCTTGAAATCCGTACCCACACTTGAACCGATCGTGAAATTTCTGATCTCTTTAGCCTCCAGACCCAACTTGAAGTTGGTATTCAGATCTTCGATCAGCTGCTTTCTCTTTGGCTGACCGTCCATGCTAAAAAACACCCTGCCGTCTTTGTCTACTGTTAACAGTATAACATCAGAATCGGGCAGTAATTGTGTGTTGATAGAAGACGGAGTAACCACAGCCACCGGTTCGTCCGGCTTAAACTTGGTTGCCAGCATAAAGAAAGTCAGCAGCAGGAAGGCCACATCACACATCGCAGTCATGTCGATGAGTGTGCTTTTCCTGGGCATTTTTATCTTTGGCATCTTTACTCCTTTTTTTGGTTCACTTAATTAGATTCAATCCTGCACTAATTCCACAATATAATTTACGAATTATTTGTGGTTAGCAGCGAATGATTGTGTCAAAGTAAAGCCAGATTCGTCAATAGCATAAGTAATGCTGTCGATATTGGTAGTAAAGTAGTTGTACATGATGATCGCTACAGCGGAAGTACCGATACCTAAAGCCGTGTTAATCAAGGCTTCAGAGATACCAAGAGCCAGCTGTGCGGAATCCGGTGCACCTGTGTTGGACATGGAAGCGAACGCCTTGATCATACCCAATACCGTTCCGAACAGACCCAACAGGGTAGCCACAGAAGCAATAGTTGACAGGAATACGAGGTTTTTCTCCATCATTGGAAGTTCCAATGCAGTAGTTTCCTCAATTTCGTTCTTAATGGTCAGGATCTTTTGGTCAGTGTCCAGCTCAGTGTTGCTGATCATTTCCTTGTATTTCTTCAGACCAGCTTTCAGAACGTTACCAACTGAACCTTTTTGTTTGTCGCACTCAGCCAGAGCTGCATCAACATTCTTGTTAGCCAGGTGATACTGTACTTTACGTACCAGCTCAGAACCACTGAATTTTCCTTTCGCTTTAGCCAGATACAGGAACCTTTCAATCACGAAGGTGAGACAGATCAGCAAGGTTGAGATCAGGATCGGTACGATAACACCGCCTTTGTAAACAGTCCCAAACCATTTGCCAATGCCTGATTCAACTGGGTGATTGTCCGGGTTGCCGCCTTGGAAGTTGTCCGGATTACCTAATACAAAATAGAAAAAGATGTAAGCAATAACTATGCAAATGGGCACAGCCAGCACAGCGAATAAGTTGGACGACTTAGTCGCTTGATGAGAAGAAGTTTTGGCAGCAGCTGCAGTCACAGTTGTTTTAGTCTCAGCCATGTTGATTGAATTTTAGTGTTAAAGATTAAACTGTTTGTTTGTTAGTAATTAAGATTTAGATCAATATTTTTCAAACCATCACAAATAATGGGCTAATAATCAGTGATTCACAAAGTTATACGCCTTACTCAAAAAAACAAGTGCCCCTCAAAAATTTAACGATCCACACAAAAGCCCCATCACTAGAGCATTCCAATCTAACACATTTTTTGAGCAAACACTTTAAATCAACAAAAAAGATAATATTGTTATTACTGTCCTCTCCCCCTTCGCCGCTTAAAAACGGAATCGATTGATATTTTTCAAAGTTGGACGCACAATTTAAGAAAAAAATCAAATGTTCCAACAGAAATTTTAAAAGTTCACATTTCGGCCATCAGCTTCAATAAGAGTAGGCTCTCAGCAGCAATTTACCCCTTTTTCTTTCCGTTCCTAATGCCTTTTCTCTCTTTTATGGATTTTGTACGATTATATAGTCGGTTATCCTTTTCTTTGCCCCCATCTATAATCTGTTTAAATCAAATAAACCAACATCTCAATGCATTTACAGCCCAGAATGACTGCTGTTTTAGCAGGAATGATGTGCGCAGCATGCTTGCTCACATCCGCTCCGGCCGAAGCACAGCGCAAGAAAAAGGAGAGCACTCCCGTACCTGCCACTACACCTGCAAAAGACACCACTGCCCGCCCACCCATGGGACCCGGCGCTCCTAAACCGGGACCTAAAAAGTTCGCCGAAGTGATCACGCCAAAAGCTAAGGCGGATTCCGGCATGTTCAACGTCTATAAACAGGACGATAAGTTCCTGGTAGAGATCCCTGACAACCTCCTGGGTAGAGATATCCTCGTTGTGAACCGTATCTCTAAATCTGCAGCAGACACAAGAGTAGGCATGCTCGGTTTTGGTGGTGACCAGATCAACGAAAACGTGATCCGTTTCGACAAAGGACCGAACAACCGCATATTCCTCAAAAACATTTCCTTCTCCGAAAGGTCTAAGGATTCCACCCAGCCGATGTTCATTTCAGTAATGAATTCAAACATCCAGCCCATCGTTGCTTCTTTCGACGTGAAAGCGTTCTCCAAGAACAACAATGGTACCATTATTGACCTCACTGATTTCATCAGCGGCGATAACGATATCCTCTTTTTTGATGGTAGCGTAAAACAAGCCCTGAAACTGGGCATGCCTCAGGGAGATAAATCTTACATCCAGGATGTAAGAGCTTACCCTGAGAACATCGAGATCAAAACGGTGAAAACATATACCAAAAGCGGTAACGCTATGCCCGGCATGCCTCCTACTCCAGGCGGTTTTGCCACATTGGAACTGAACAGCTCCATGGTATTATTGCCAGCCGTTCCCATGCAACCCCGTTACTTTGATCCACGCGTTGGTTTCTTTGCTACCAGCCTCACGGATTTTGATGCGGACCCCCAGGGTGTAAAAAGATTATCCATGATCACCCGCTGGCGCTTAGAGCCAAAAGCGGAAGACGTAGAGAAATTCCGTA
>NZ_CAMLHF010000340.1 GCF_946479715.1 uncultured Pedobacter sp.
TGTGGTAGTGACTGGAGTTCAGACGTGTGCTCTTCCGATCTCCTGTGGCTTTCTGAAGTTTTTCATCATAAATAATTTCCTTAACAACTGAAAAAGGCCTGATTGTCAAATTCCCTGTTGCAGCTGCTGCCGGTATTGTAGCGCTATTACTGCTAAAATATCCGCCATAAGGGCATCCCCTGGTACATAAATTTCTATTTTGACAAGGTCCTCTATCGGTCAGTCCCCTGGTTAAATTTGCAACACGGGCAATAGTTAGCAACCTATGCTCATCATTCTTTTTTATAGATGAGGCAAGATGTTTTTCTATACAATTAAGCTCCATCGGAGGCTGATAGCACCCATCAGGTAAATACGGAAGGTTTTCATGCTTACCACTAACCCCAATAAACCTTTCAACATAGTCATACCAACCAGAAACATCTTTATATCTTATTGGCCAATCAATGGAAACACCATCTTTAATATTTGCTTCAAAGTCAAGGTCACTTAACCGATAACATTGTCTCCCCCAAATTAAAGATTTACCCCCAACCTGATAACCTCTTATCCAATTAAATGGTTTATGCTGAATATAAGGATGCTCCTTATCACTCACATAAAACATGCGGTCACTTTCGTCAGATGTTCCGCTTCGTATCGGATTCTCTGTTGACTCCTTATTTGTATTGTTTAATCTATATTCAAAATCCCATGGATTTAAGTTAGCAGTTGGATAATCTTTAATATGACGTACATCTCTTCCTCGCTCTAGCATAAGTGTTTTAAGGCCTTTCTCACACAATTCCTTAGCAGCCCAACCACCGGTAATTCCAGATCCGATCACAATCGCATCATAAGAAACAGACTTTTCAAAAGCGTTTATCATTTATAAATTATTTTGTTGCCCAAGATTTTTGTTTATCTCCAATTGTAATACATGCCTCAAAAGTTGAGGGTAAATAGTCATATGATAATGCTTTGGTAGCACCCAGCTCAGAGGTACAATAGCCAGTCACCGTGTAAGACTTAAACATATAAAAGAAATTGTCTCCTAATATTTTCTGTTTCAGTTTACGGATCAGGTAATGTGATGATTCTTCTAAACGCTCAAAATGAGTTAGTACGGCTTCCCGTTCTTTCACATTGCATAAAATATATGTCTTGCTGTAATTCTGCTCGGTGTACGCTTCCAAATCAGCTAGTCCTTTTATAAAATTATTCTGAGATTTTGTTGCTGTACAATCTTTAACCATCTTAATAATAAAGTCTTCAACCTTTGCCATTTTAGCCCCTGGGGTATCTGTAGCAGGTATAATGGTTTCAGCTATTTCGGCTATAAGCGATTTTTTACTCATTAAATATGAAAGATCCGGTTTCTTATAAATAGTCCAGTATTTCCAAAAACCGGCTCCACTTACGGCAATTACTGAAATTCCTAATATTCTATATATAACCTGTCTTCTATTCATCAGTATGCTTTTATTACCATCTAAAAGATAAATGAGTTATAAATGGAGAGCAATTGCTCCGCTGCAGATTTCCAGGTAAAATTCGCAGCTCTTTTCAATCCCAGTTCCTTCATTTCCGACCGCAAAGCACTATCGGCAAAAAAACGAATCATTGCGTCTTTTATCTCATTATGATCAAATGGATTAACAAACAATGCAGCATTCGAAGCCACCTCTGGCATAGACGAGGTATTTGAAGTAATAACCGGTACGCCGCAAGCCATAGCCTCTAAAATAGGCAAACCAAAGCTCTCACGCAGAGATGGATATAAAAATAAACTTGAGCAATTATAAAGCAGAGGCATCTCATCAGAAGGAATATATCCCGGAAAAATAAAGTTTTCAATAAACTGTTCTTTACCCAATTCCTTAAGTGTTTCTTCTACTAATTTCTTATCGTAATCTAAAATAACCAGAGGTAATCCCTCAGTAATAACCGAACGATACTCTGTATATGCCTTAATTACATTTAAGGTATTCTTTTTAGGCGCAGTATTTCCTAAAAAAAGGATAAATTCTTCTGGCAATCTATGGCTATTCCTAAAAGCAAGAAGTTTTTCATTAGAATAATCAGCGTTAAATTTAGGATTTACAGCATTATAGATCACTTTAACCTTATCCTCCGGTAATTTCAGTTTGTTCAGGATCACGTCCCTCTCAAAATTCGAAACAGTGATGATCAACTTACTCTTATCAACAATTTTAGGCACTATAAACCTTCTGTATAGATTACCAAAATTCTGGTACGAAGTTCCTTTAAAGTCCGTTTTTTCAAGGTAAATAATATCGTGTAAAGTAAGCATTAAAGGAACCGACAGGCTAAGCGCAGAAGTATTGCATGTTGAATGAAGAAAATCCAGGTTATCCTTCTTTACAGCATTTGGTAAAGCAAATTGCTCCCATGTTGGATACGAACTTGAAGAAAGCGTCCTGATTTTAAAATTATCCTGTTCTTTAACGCAGGTACTATCTACGTCATTTCTTGCATACAGAATATATTCGTTGTACTTATCTAACTTCTGGATTTCATTTATCAATTCTAATGCAACAACCTCCATCCCGTGTTTTTTCGCTCTGAAAATACGTTGAACTTCTATCCCAATACGCAACTTCTTTTTCATCTATCGATTCTTTACTTTATAGTCTATTTCTTTATCTCTTCTTTATAATAGTGTTCTGTGGCTACCGAAATTTTATTAGCCTTTCCCAAGAAAGTCACGCTCCTCAAGACGGGACAGGTCTACGGACCCTACATCAGTGA
>NZ_CAMLHF010000341.1 GCF_946479715.1 uncultured Pedobacter sp.
GCTTCGTAAATATCGCGCTGCTCTGCTCCCATTTCACAATATATTACCATTTCAGTTTTATCTGGCAGTTCCTTGGCTACCTGCTCTTTTGTGCGCCTAAGTATAAATGGATTAATCTTTTTTTGTAATTCCAGAGCACTTCTGGTATTTTTAAACTGATCTATCGGTACAGAATAAAGTCTTTTAAACTGCTGTTTGGTTCCAAGCAAACCAGGGCATGCAAAGGACAGCTGTCCATATAGATCGAAGGTATTGTTCTCTATCGGCGTTCCGGTAAGTACAACTTTATTTCTCGATCTCAATAAACGAACGGCCTTATAACGTTGCGATTCGGGATTCTTAATTGTTTGTGATTCATCAAGAAAAATATAGTTAAACCTGTATTCTTTAAGGAACCTGATATCAGCCAATAGCGTTCCGTACGAAGTTAAAATGATCTCATAATTATCGAAATCATGAACTACTTTGGCTCGGTCTGAGCCATATACAGTCCGTATTTTTATGGATGGAGCAAACTTCTCTACTTCCTGTTGCCAGTTAAAAATAAGTGATGCCGGAACTACAACTAAGTTGGTGTTGTGATGGCCTTTCTCTCGCTGCGAAAGGATGAATGCGAGTATCTGGATGGTTTTACCCAATCCCATATCATCTGCCAAACAAGCTCCAAAATTAAAACCATCTAAAAAATTCAACCAGTTTAAGCCTTCTCTTTGATATCCACGGAGCGTGGCATTAAGTTCTGAAGGAACTTCTACCTCTTTAATAGACTCAAAATCAGATAATTTAGACCGATAAAGTTTCATTTCATCTTTAACTATTTCATCTAGTTGCTCCAGTTCATACAACTCGTCAACAGAAGCATAATTAATTTTTGAGGTACGAATAATTTCTTCAACCACCTCCCCTGCACTAAAGTAGCCCGTAAACTTCTCAATCCATTCGTCAGGCAATATCCCTAGTGTCCCATCATCCAATTGAACAAATTTACTTTTGTTACGGATGGAACGATGCAGGTGTTTTAATGAGACGGTCTGCTTATCAAATTTAACTTTTACTGAGGTTTCGAACCAATCTATACCACTAATCACATTAATAGAAATATCAGCTTTATATGGGTTTAAGTTATTGTTCTTTAGCTCATTAAAACCGAGAATTGTTATTCCCTTATTTCGCCATGCTTCAAAAGCATTCAGGAACCAGTTATCTTCTATAAATCTCTTTTTATGGAGGTAAAAGTAGTCTACATGTGCTTGCTCGGGCAATTCCTGTACCTGTTCATAAAAGAACGGATGCTCTCTTGAGATATTAGATATAAACTGGAACTCTGTATCCTCATCTCTATTTAATGTAAATATATTTCCTCTTTTGTCTTTGGCCCTGATTTGCTTTTTAGAAAGTATCGGGATTTCCAGACTACCATATCTGATAACAGGTGTAACCAATACAAAATCTTCTGATTCGGACAAATAGATGATCTGTTCATTATCGAGATCAAATCCCTTTTCTTCTATTTGCTTTTTGGTAGCTGTTTTTAAATAAGAATAATTGATTTTAACCTTATCCTCTAGCTTAGAAAGTATGTTTTCCTGAAACAGTTCAAATTCTGATCTGTGCACCACTATAATATCATTATGCTGTTTAAAAAATGCCAGCACGCTTAGGAAGTAAGGGTTGTTTATCAGGTAAAGTGTATTGTTTAATTGAATAAAATAATGATATTTTACCTTAAGCATATCCAAATAGAAAGGCTTATTCTCTATCATTAGTTTGGCCGAAACCTCAAAAAAATCTCCTTTTTCATCTACAGTTAAAGCAAGATCAACCTTTAAAACTTTCAGCTGTGCCGGTATAATAGATGATGCGGTAATATTCGTTGAAACTTTATCGTCATGAAGGTATACATCCAATCCCAGTGGATTTTTAGCCAGTGCTTTAAGCCCTTCAAGATCCGATTCTGATTTACCTGCGTCATAGTTATTTCTAAACTTTGAAATGCCGGTATAAAACTTCAGTTCCTCCTGACTTTCAGTTTTCCAGATCATGTCAGTCGGGTCAATAAAATTAAGTGGGTTTTTAGGTTTGCCGTTTAACGTGATTTCAGCTTCCGCAAGTTCTACTACCAAATGTCTGTAAAAACGATGCTGACTAAATATCAATATCATTTTAGTATTGCCCTTTGTTTCAGATACAGGAAGCTTAACACTTTGCTTGGCATTTAAAATCGGCTTCAGCGTAGAGAAGTCAAAATTTTCCGAGTTGTATCCTTCTTTTTCCGTCATTCAGTAATGTAATAGCAATGTGCTAAAGATAATAATAAACTAAGCCTTTTCCAGGTATTTAATTACGGCCATAAGATCCTGATCGCCAAGACCTCCTTCATTCATTGCTGCAGTAAAGGTATTCAACAGTGGTATTGATAGTGGCGAAGAAAGACCCGCTTCTTTTGCCAACTTTAAATCTTTAACAATATATTTAAGTGCAAAGGCCGCGGGATAACTGTTATTTAAAACCGATGGCGTTTTAATTTTGATAATTCCATTTCCGCATGCCCCTTCATTAATAATGGTTAACATATTTTCTTTGCTTATTCCATTTTGTTCGGCAAAAAGAACAGTCTCAGCAAGCGCCTGTATATTTATACCAAGCAGGTAATTGATTGCCAGCTTTGCCGAACTGCCTGCTCCAGCCGAACCTAAGTATAAAGAAAGTTTTCCCAATACATCAAAAAGAGGTTTTGCCTTAT
>NZ_CAMLHF010000342.1 GCF_946479715.1 uncultured Pedobacter sp.
ATATAAGCCTGTGGGGTATTTTTCAACAAGGATTGGTACAGGTACTGCAAAACAGACATTTTAACTGGACACAACTGTCAATCAACAGTATAATGGAGGTAATTATGGTGTGGAACGCGGCAAAAACTTCAAAAACGAACTCGCTTTTCAGATCGTAAGTAATTTTGACAAGCAAATCTTTAAGAATGTAAACCTGAAAGCCAGATACCAAATGTTTATTCCGTACGACAGGCCCTTGGTACACGTTGATCATCGTTTAGATGTAGAGCTAAGATCTCAGATAAACAGATTAATGAATGTAACACTTACGGGTGTAGGATTATTCGATAAGGACTCCGATCCGGAGATACAGGCGAGCCAAGCCCTCGCGTTGGGAGTAGCATTTACCTTCCCTCGTTAATATTCTACATAAAGATTACGGATATTGTTATCTGTATCATGCAAAATTAATAACTTTGCAATTCACAAAAAATTGAACACTAAGCATTAAAGAAAATGTTTGAAAATTTACAGGATAAGTTAGACCGTGCGTTTAAGGTTTTAAAAGGACAAGGAAGTATTACAGAGATCAATGTGGCCGAGACCATGAAAGAAATCCGTAAAGCCTTATTAGACGCCGACGTAAATTATAAAACAGCTAAAAGCTTTACCGATGAGGTAAAAGAAAAAGCATTAGGCTTAAATGTTCTTACAGCTGTTTCTCCAGGCCAGTTACTTACCAAGGTAATGAACGATGAGCTTACCGCTTTAATGGGTGGTGAGGTAACAGAATTAGATTTAAAAAACAATCCTACTATTATACTTATTGCCGGGTTAAACGGTGCTGGTAAAACTACGTTTACCGGTAAATTAGCCAACTTCCTTAAGAGTAAGGGCAAAAAACCGCTATTGGTAGCTGGCGACGTATATCGCCCTGCGGCAGTAGATCAGTTGCAGATTTTAGGTGAGCAGATTGGAGTGCCTGTTTATTCGAACATTGCCTCTAAAGATCCCGTTGGCATAGCCTTAGAAGGTATTGCTGAAGGTAAAAAACAAAATAACAATGTAATCATTATAGATACGGCCGGTCGTTTAGCAATAGATGAGCAGATGATGGATGAGATCGCTGCCGTAAAAGCCAGTACTAAACCGCACGAAATCCTGTTTGTTGTTGATGCCATGACCGGACAGGATGCGGTTAACACGGCAAAAGCATTTAACGATAGATTAGACTTTACCGGAGTTGTATTAACCAAATTAGATGGTGATACCCGCGGTGGTGCTGCACTATCAATTAAATCTGTAGTAAACAAGCCGATCAAGTTTATTGGTACAGGCGAGAAAATGGAAGCCCTTGATGTATTCTATCCTGAAAGGATGGCCTCAAGGATTCTGGGCATGGGTGACGTGGTTTCCCTTGTTGAACGTGCACAACAGCAATTTGACGAAAAAGAAGCCGCAGAACTTCAAAAGAAAATCCGTAAAAACAAGTTTGATTTTAACGACTTCTACAATCAGATCCAGCAGATCAAAAAAATGGGTAACATGAAAGACCTTATGGGCATGATACCTGGTGTTGGCAAAATGATGAAGAACGTTGATATTGAAGATGATGCATTCAAAAGTGTGGAGGCAGTAATTCAGTCGATGACCAAATTTGAACGTGAAAACCCTGATAGCATTCAGCAAAGCAGACGCTTACGTATTGCCAAAGGTTCGGGAACAAAAATCGAAGAGGTGACAAAACTGATCAAACAATTTGAAGACATGCGTAAGGTGATGAAGCAATTCTCTAACCCAGCCGCAGCTGCAAAAATGATGAGAAATATGCCAAAGATGCCTCAGGGTAAAATGTAATTTCAATAAATTTCAAAAATTCCAACCACTTAATGTCTAAATCAATATAGTTTAGCAGTACACATATTGTATGCAAAATTATGCTCATCAAGACGTTTGGAAGCGCTGTTTTCGGGGTTAATGCTTTAACCATTACCATAGAAGTAAGTATTGGAGGCGGAAACAGGTATCATATTGTTGGTTTGCCCGACAATGCCATTAAAGAAAGTTTAAGAAGAGTTGAAAGCGCGATTCAATCGGCTGGCTTAAAAATGCCGAGACAAAAGATCGTCATTAACCTGGCTCCGGCCGACATCCGTAAGGAGGGTTCATCATACGATCTGCCAATTGCCATTGGTATCCTTGCCGCATCCGCGCAAATAGAAAGTCCTGAAATAAGCCAATACTTCATTATGGGAGAGTTATCCCTGGATGGTAGCCTCCAATCCATAAAAGGTGCTCTACCTATCTCTATACAGGCTAAAAAGGCCGGATTTAAAGGCTTTATATTGCCCCTGGATAACTCAAGGGAAGCAGCAATTGTAAGCGATCTGCTGGTATATGGAATGAGAAACCTGGCCGAGGTAGTCGCTTTTTTTAACGGTTCTCAAAACCATGAGCCTGTAATTGTAAATACCCGAACCGATTTCTTTAATAATGTGAATCGCTATCCTCATGATTTTTCTGATGTAAAAGGACAAGAAAATATAAAGCGTGCACTAGAAATTGCAGCCGCTGGAGGACATAACCTTATTTTGATTGGCCCTCCCGGTGCTGGTAAAACTATGTTGGCAAAGCGGCTTCCAACCATTTTACCACCTTTAAATTTACAGGAGGCACTGGAAACCACAAAAATACATTCTGTTGCAGGAAAGCTTAGTGCCGCAGATACCTTAATGACAGA
>NZ_CAMLHF010000343.1 GCF_946479715.1 uncultured Pedobacter sp.
CAAATCAGTTTTATTAATCCGCACTAAAGCAGATCTACCTACTTTTACTTCATCTGCATACGTATCAGAAATATTTGCATCCACTTTAAAACTGCTTAGGTCTGCAATGCGCACCAACTCTTCACCTTCATTAATTTCTGCACCAATCTTATTATTAACCCAGGTGATCACCCCATTTCGGGGCGAAGAAATGGCTGCATTTTTCAGTTTATCACTAATACCCTTAATGTCCTTTTCGCGGATGTTAATTTCATAACCAAGGCTTTTCAAATCGGCCTGCATCATGGCCTTTTGGTTGTCGATCTGATTTTTGATTTGTATCAATTCCAACTGTGCTACATTTAAGGTTAGGCGGGCTTGTTTTACATTTTCATCCGTACTACCACCAATAGCTAAAAGCGATTGTTCATGATCCAACGCGGTTTCCAGACTACTAATCTTCATCTGTTTAATGGAATATTGGGTTTTTAATTCATCAAGGCTTTTCTGAAGACCCAGCGACAACTGGTTTATTTTATTACGATTAACGTGCTGCTCCTCATTTAGTTTCTCAAAGGCCAGCAAGGAAACCTCTTTGTTCAAACGTAAAATAGATTGACCAGCAAGCACACTTTCCCCGGCATTAAACAGCACCTGTTCAATTTTCGCATTCACAGGAGAACTTATTGTAACTTCATACTCTGGCGTAATAATTCCTGAAGCTGGTACGGTTGCCTCTATTATACCAGTTTCTGCAATGGATAGGGTAAATGTGTTGCGCTTAACAGATGGTTCAACCATGCTTTTAAATTGAATAAATCCAAAAGCGACAACAACTAAAGCAACTATCACAATGAGGTATATTTTAGTTCTTCGTTTAGCTTGTTGTTTGAGAGAAATTTCGCGATCCATAATTATATTTATTTGAATCCTATATTTCAATGCGAGTGCCAATATTAAGTTATTGATTATGAGATTGTTGCTGTTTTCTATTGAAGTTCAATTGTATCATTGTGGACAGTGTGTTTTAAAGTGAACAGGAAATTTGAAACTTATTAACTCATTCTAAAGTCCGGCAGTACACCATCTCGACAATAGAAAAGATGACGATGTATGCTGTTGCACTTTGTAGAAGCAATGTTGAGCCAAAGCTGAAGGACGGGTAGGGCTACTATGAAAAATATTACGATTATGCAGATCTTGTGTAGATGAAATGCTTACAATTCAATACTATTTTTGTAAAAATAAATAAGTTGCCATGACCAATAGAATTGAAAATTCAATTACAATAAATGCCACACCAGCAATAATATGGGAAACTTTAACCCAACCCACGTTAATGAGGCAATGGATGGGAGAACCTGAAATGGGAATAGAAGTTCATACCGATTGGCAAGTTAAGGGTCCGATTCTTATTAATGGATTTCATCACGTAAAGTTTGAAAATAAGGGGATCGTTTTACAGTATGACATAAACAGCGTTCTAAAATACAGTCATTTTAGCTCTGTATCAAGACTTGCGGACATACCTGAAAACTATTCAATCATCAGATTTATATTAACACCCATAGAAAACCAGACGATATTAACGTTAACAATCGATAATTTTCCTACCGAAACTATATTTAAACATCTTGAATTTTATTGGAGAACTACCATTACGTTGATAAAGGAATTTGTTGAAAAACAAATGGAGGCAGTACCACCAGCAATAATTGGTAGGTAAATATAAAAATTTGTCGTTCTAACTTGTTTGTTTGAATCAAACCTATATATATTAGTCGAAACAAAATATGTATGTAACGGACTAATATTATATTTTTGCGAAATCTTCAAAATATTTGGAGCATTTAGCACCGAGAGCTTTGTTAGACTAAAACTGGTAATTTTAAAATAACAACAGAGGGATAGGTGAAATATGCTCACGTGTAAAATGCGTGGGCCCACTATTCGTTGTTATGGGTATACCAGTACCTAGTCTAGCGGATATGTTGGGTACCGCGCTTTTTGCATTAATAAAGCAAAAATTCCTAACTACCTCCTTCAAAGTTCCATATAATATCAGTCATGATTATTATTAAATATGGAGGTACTTATAGCCATTCTTTTTGCACAAATCCTTTGCCCACCAGACTGAGCAAGCTTACAGCTTTCTCATAGATTGGTATGACCTGCGTCGACACAGCGAGCAGACAGCTTCGAGGCTGCTTCGGGAAAAGGTACCCATTTCCCGAAGCAATCCCCTCTCTGTCCTTAATTTGCCTTGATTCTGCCGAACACAAGATCCTAGTCAGCACCTATTTAGTAACGAATAATATCATCGTAATGGCCGCGCTTTGCTCAAAAATTCATCCTTAAAAACAATATAAAAATGACCAACCCAACTTTCATAATGGCTACCATGTGCTTAAACTTTAGTTATACTAAGCTCAAAGAAAAATCAACACAGCAAAATGACCTGCAACTTTATCAATACGGTTTTTCAGGATTTAAATCTGGTTATACACCAAGCTTAATGATCAAAAGGAACGATAGGGGTCAAACGCTTACAATTCTTAACTATGCAGTTGAGCAGCTATTTGCTCTAGCTTATGGAGCAGGAACTCCTATCAATCCTACCCAGACTATTATTGATGTAACTGAACATATAAAACTACAGGAAATTA
>NZ_CAMLHF010000344.1 GCF_946479715.1 uncultured Pedobacter sp.
ATAAAAGCATTTTTACGACTTCTTGGCAAGTATAAATGGGTTTTGATATTGGTACCCTTAGTAACCGGGGTGATTACTTATTTTCTGGTAAAGAACCTTCCCAGACAATATAGTTCGGAAGCCCAGATTGCTACAGGTCTAATTGATCAATCTAAACAGGTTGTAGTTAACTCTAACCAGAATTCGGATATTTTTAAGATCAACCAGCAGTTTTCAAACATCATAGAACGGATGAAAATGAGGCGGATCATGAGTATCCTTTCTTATAACCTGATACTTCATGATCTGGAAAGTCCGAAAGCTTCGTTCAGACCTTACAGCAAGCAGGTATCTTCATTAGGACAAGCCGGTATTGATGAAGTGGTAAGACTTTACAGAGAAAGGTTACTGAACAAACAGGTAATTACCATTAGTGATAACACTGGTAAATATCCATTGTATGACATCATCAGCTCTATGGGCTATGATAATGAAAGCATTAGCAATAATTTAAAAGTATACCGCCCTGATAACAGTGATTTTGTAAACGTATACTATGTTTCGGAGAACCCGTTACTATCTACCTTTGTTGTAAATACGCTGTCGACTGATTTTATTAACAACTATGGTCAGGATGTTAATATGAACCAGAATAATTCCATAGAACTTTTGGATTCATTGATGAAGAAGAAAGAGGCTGCAATGAACGAGAAGAATGCAGCTTTGAAATCGTTTAAGATGAAGAATGGTGTTCTAAACCTGGACAAGCAGTCGGAAATGGTTTATGCGCAGATTTCACAAAATGAAGAGCGTAAAGCGCAGGCGATAAGGGATATTCAGGCGAACCAGAGAGCGATAGCAGATATTGATGCGAGACTTAAAGGTGGGATAGATAATGTGAGTTCAGGGAATTCCACAGCGGATAACAGGACGATCATAAACCTTAAAAATCAATTAAAATCTGCTAACAGTGCCTATATTGATGGTAATTTTAAAGCAGCAGATAAAAACAAGATAGATTCTTTGACCAGGTTGATAGACCGTATAAGTTCAAAGATATCTGATGAGAATGTGACCAATCCGCAGGCTTCAAGACAAGGACTGATTGAAAGGAAATTATCACTTGAAACCACCGTAAGCCAGGCTAAAGGAAGCTTAAGATCTATTGACAATGAGCTGTCTGTTTTGAAGGCGAAATACAATACTATGGTTCCTTTTGATGCGGGGATTCAGAATTATGAACGTGATGCGGAATTGGCGACCAAAGATTACATGAACTCTTTGGATACCTATAACCAAAACAGGACCGGCCAGAATGTAGCCTTGAAACTGCAGTTGGCACAGTTGGGTTTACCTGGTTTACCTTTAGCCTCTAAAGGCATAGTATATATAGCGCTTTCTTACATAGTGACTTTGTTCCTGTGCTTTACCTGGATTTTAATTATGTTCCTTTTGGACCGCAGTATAATGGATTCAAAACAGCTTAGTCAGGCAACCCAGTCAGCAGTTTTAGGTTCAGTTCCATACCTGTCCTATTCAGATATTAACATCAGGGAGTTATGGAAGAGTAAAGAGAATGATCCTGAGTTTTTGTCTTTTAAAAACCTTTTACGGTCATTGCGTTTTGAGATTTCGGACGCTTTGAAAAAGAACAATGCCAAGATATTGGGAATTACAAGTCTTGATAGCAATGAGGGTAAATCGTTTCTGTCGGGCAGTTTGGCCTATGGTTTTGCCATGATGGGAGAAAAGGTGCTGTTAATTGGAGGGGAAACAAAAAAGGTAATATCTGATTCAAAAGCGCTGGCCATAAACCAGGATTTTGAGACCTTTTTAGTGAAGCGTGAAATTCAGACAGAAGACCTGATTACTATTTTGAATAAAAATGATGCGAATTCATCTTTACTGGAGAGCCAGAGTACAACAAGTTTAAGAAAAGGCTTTGAGGTTTTGAAAGATGAGTTTGATGTAATTATCATAGATGTGAACGGCCTTAAAGACATAAACAAAGCAAAAGAGTGGTTGCTTTTTACGGAGCTGAACTTAGCTGTTTTTGAATCTGGAAGATCTATATCAGATCCTCAAAAAGAGCTGTTGACTTATATTAAGGGGCAACCCGGGTTTATTGGTTGGGTTCTTAACAAAGTGAAATCATAAATAACCTATGTACCAGTATTTATCCTCATTATCACAAACACGGCGCACAATCATTTTGTCGGTTTTAGGGATATTGGTTGCTTTTGGGGTTAGTTTTCTAACCTATCTGAATCCAATGGGGGCGGTGCTTTTGATTTTAGCACCGTTATTTGTTGTGTTTATGATCTTTCTTTTTAGAGAACCTTGGATAGGCCTTTACGCGCTAACAGCTTATTGTTTTCTATTTGGCATTTTGTCGCGCGAGGTTGGTGGCATAGCGTATGGTATAGGAATAGAGGCTCTTTTATTGCTGATCTGGGTAATAGTGATTATTCAGCACAAACGATATGACTGGACACGTTTAAATAATCCGCTGACCAAATTAATGCTGATGTGGTTTATCATTAGTGTAGTTGAAATTATAAATCCTG
>NZ_CAMLHF010000345.1 GCF_946479715.1 uncultured Pedobacter sp.
GAAACGGTAAAAGCTGTTTCATGAAGGGCAGTATTGTTGCTGACCATAAGTTCCAGGCCCAATTCATCACAATGTTCTTCCGGTAAAGGCACGCAGATCAGGCCACGCCCATGTTTGCTCATAAAATTCACGATCTCAGGAGTAATGGTAGCGGCGGCTGTAATAAAATCGCCTTCATTTTCACGATCCTCATCATCCACTACAATCACAATTTTCCCTTCTTTTATATCTTTTATCGCCGCCTCAATGGAGTCAAACATGCTATACAATTTTCGGCAAAGGTAGGAACAAATAAACTCGGATAAAACGCACAAGCCTGAAGGCAGCAATAAAGCCTTACTTGTTGTCTAACAATATCATGGATAGCAATTTGTTAATATTTTGCTTAATTATTAAAAAGGAATATTCCCTTTCTTTGTGTCCAATTCAAAAACATAACAATCATGCTTAAGAGAATTTTATTCATGGCTATTATTTCAGTAATAGCCGTAACAATTACAAAGGCCCAGGTTACCACCAGTAGTATAACCGGGGTAGTTCTTTCAGAAAAAAATGAGCCCCTGGCAGGAGCTACAATTACAGCAACTCATGTGCCTACTGGTTCAAAATATACAACAACCAGCCAGTCGAGTGGCCAATTCAGCTTTCCGAATATTGCTCCCGGCGGTCCTTATACGCTTGTAGCAACTTACGTTGGGCTTAACGAGTATCAAAAAACTGATATAATGGCTCCTTTGGGGGACAAGTATGATATTTCCATTCAATTAACTTCTTCTACCAAAGAACTGGAAACTGTAGTAGTGAGTGGCACCAGGTCTGCAGTTCAAAAAACTGGCGCATCAACTAATATCAGTCGCAGGCAATTACTGACTGTACCAAACTCTAATAGAACACTTACAGGGTTAACAAAATTGACACCTCAAAGCAATGGAAACAGTTTTGCGGGCATGAACCAACGATATAATAATATAACTATCGACGGTTCTGTATTTAATAACAATTTTGGCAGGTCAGGCGATGGAATGGTACCAGGTGGTTCGGCATCCGCGATTTCTTTAGATGCCATTGACCAGATACAGGTAAACATCGCTCCTTTTGATGTTCGCCAGGCTGGTTTTGTAGGTGGTGGTATAAACGCAGTTACCAGAAGAGGAACAAACAATTGGTATGCTACAGCTTATGCTTTTTATAAACCAGAAAGTTTTTATGGTAAAAAAGTAAAAGACACTAAAGTGAGTACTGCTGATTTGTCCAGCAAGGTATATGGTGCAAGTGTTGGTGGGGCAATCATTAAAAACAAACTTTTCTTCTTTGTTAATGCTGAAAAGGAAAAAAGTACAAGACCTGGTCAAACCTGGCTTGCAAACAGACCGGGTATAACAGATGGCAATCCACAGGCAACAACTGTGTTGGCTAGTGACCTCGATAATTTAAGTGCTTTCTTAAGAAAAGAGTATAATTATGAAACCGGTGGTTACGAAGGATACAATTTTGAGGTTGATAACTATAAGATTTTAGGTCGTCTTGACTGGAATATCAGTGATAAACATAAACTAACCTTACGCTATACACATTCAGAAACTAATGATGACGACCAGGTAAATACCAGTAGTTCTATCGGAAGTAGGATCAGTAACGGAAGAAGAGGTACTCCATCCGGGGGCCTTGCCTACGAAAACACTAATTTTTTAAACAACACAATTGTCAAATCAGGGGTTGTTGAGCTTAACTCCGTTTTTAGTAGTAAAATTTCAAATCAGTTAATTGCTTCTTATACTGATAATCAACCTAAACGTATTCCCAACAGCAATGCTTCTTTCGTAGATATTATGAAAGATGCAAACAATGTATATATTTCTTTTGGAACTGATTTGTTTTCTTATCAGAACTTTATCGTTGATAAAGCATTCAATGCCGCAGAGAACGTTACATTTAATTTAGGAAAGCACAGTCTCACTTTTGGTGGCAGTTTCGACCATATGGAATTTGAAAATTCATTTACCAGTGGTTCCGGTGGCGGTTATTATAGATATGCTTCTCTCCAGGATTTTCTTGAGAAAAAAGCTCCTGTTGTTTTTGCTGTTTCTTATGATCCAAATAATCGTTTAGGTATTAATGTTCCCTCTGCAAAATTTAATCAGCTGGGTATCTATCTCCAGGATATCTGGTCGGCCAATAATAACTTTAAACTGACCTATGGACTAAGAGTGGACAAACCTTCTTATCCTTATACACCACAACGAAATCCGGCATTAGAGGCACTAACTTTTAAAGATGAGAATGGCAATGATGAAAAGTTTGATGTAAGTCAGTTCCCCGATTCTAAACTTCTTGTATCTCCCAGAGTTGGCTTTACATATGATGTGGAAGGAAATAAATCATTAATTGTACGTGGGGGTTCTGGTATATTTACCGGCCGTATTCCTTTCATCTGGTTAGTTAACCAGGTTGGTGACAATGGCGTAGTTCGTGCACAATACATGGCATCAGGAGCAGATTTAGCGAATATAAAATACAGTACCGATAGAACTACTTAT
>NZ_CAMLHF010000346.1 GCF_946479715.1 uncultured Pedobacter sp.
CCAAGGTATTACAATGGAAACCGTGACTATAACTGTGATCCAGCTGTGCCATCATCGCTTGATAAGTCTGATTACGCTTATAATAATTCAAAGCATGACTTCAACTGGATATGGACACAAACTGCAAATTATTCATATCGTTTAAAGGAGGATCATACGTTCAATTTATTGGCAGGTTATGAATCAAGAAAGGAGTTTAGTTTGGGAAACTCTGCAGCACGCTATAAAAGCCAGGACCCTGCTAACCCCGACTATTATTATTTAAAGTTCATGCAAGGCGACTATTTCAATAATAATAATAGTAATAATCAGGGTGGAACTGAAACACAGGATACCTGGGGTGCTATTTTTGGCAGGCTTAACTATAATTACCAGGATAAATATTTTATTGAAGGAAATATTCGCAGAGATGCATCCTCAAGATTTTATGGTGAAAATAAGTATGCTGTTTTTCCATCCGGTTCTGTTGGGTGGATAGTTACAAGAGAAAAATTTCTTTCCTCATTTAAGACGTTAAACTATTTAAAAATAAGGGCGAGCTATGGTGAAATTGGAAACAGTTCATTAAATGATCCTGCTTCCTATCTTAATTTTTTGAGCCCATCGATTAATAGTGTAAACGTTACTACTTTAGGCGATCCGCGGGTTGGATCTCCTATCTATGTTGTAGCAAGACCGGCAAACCCTGATTTAAAATGGGAAAGAGATGTTGATGTAAACATAGGTTTTGATTCTTATTGGTTTGAAAACAGACTCTATGTAAATGGAGAGTTGTATAAAAGAAAAGCAAAAGACCTGTTATTCACTGATTTCATTGGAAGAGAGGAACTTGGCATTCCGGGTGGACAGAAACTGAATTTGGGTCAAATTTCAAATAAAGGCTGGGAAGCAACAATAGGGTATAAAAATAAATCAACCAATAAACTTAAGTTTGATGTATCTGCTAACTTTTCTCACAATACGCCCTATTTGGATAGCTATGGTTTAACAGGTGAACCGGTATTAGGCGATGCGCAAGGTTATTATAGATTAACTGAAGAATTACAGGGGCCATACACAAAATCAGAAATTGGCCAGGAAATTGGCCGCTATTGGGGCTACCAGGTAGAAAAGGTATTCCAAAATCAGGCTGAAATTGATGCCTACAGTAAGAATGGTACCTTAGTTCAACCAGATGCCAAACCAGGTGATTTTAAATACCAGGATACAAATGGTGATGGCACAATTGACAATAAAGACAGGGTATACATGGGTAGCCGCAATCCTAAACTGGAAGCTGGTTTAAACCTGCGGGTTGAATACAAAGGCTTCGATTTTGCTTTGTCTGGCTATGGCAGATTTGGCCACGAGGTTTTTTGGTTTTCCAAAAAATTCCATTATATGGGTGCGCTCGGGGCTAACATATATGCCGGTGCTTCCGGTAAAGCATGGAATGGAGATGGTTCAACCAATAGTAATCCAAGATTTCTTAAGGATGGAACATCACCGGATTTGTTGAGATTCAGCTCATGGTTTTTAGAAAAGGGTGATTATTTCCGTATCAATAATATGCAATTGGGGTATACAATTCCGGCAGCGTTGATTCCTAAAATGAGGCAAATCAGGGTTTATGTAAATGCACAAAATCTAATCACATTCACGAAATATCCCGGCGTTAATCCTGAAATATATAACAGTGATCTTCCAATCAATGCCAATGGTGTAGATATTTCTCAGTATCCAACTAAAAAAACAATTATAGTGGGCCTGAATATCGGATTGTAGGTATCGGAATTTGTTGATAATAATTTAAAGACTTAAAATATGAAAAGTGAACATTTAAAAAATAAGGGATTCTTATCAATATGTATATTAACCCTATTATTTATTACAGGATGTAAAAAGGATTTCTTTGAAAAGAAGTTATATGGAATCCAGGACCAGGTTGCAACAATTAAAGATGAAGCTTCCGCTCTTGCGTTGGTAAATGGTTGCTATTCAATGGTAGATGGAACCGACTGGTGGTCAGGCAGATTTCAGCGAATGATGCTGGAATGTTCTTCAGATAATGGCTGGGGAGGCAACGACTATCAGGACAGGCCGACCGAAATGGGAATTATGGCATTTACCAATGCATTAAGCCCGGATGAGGGAAATTATATAAAGAATTTCTTTGATATTCTTTACCTGGGGGTAAGAAACTGTAATAATGCTATATTGGTTTTACCAAATGCGCCCATAAGCGAAACGCTTAAAAAAAGAGGTGTGGCTGAGGCAAAGTTTCTGAGGGCTTACTATTATTTTGAATTGGTAAAAACCTTCGGTGATTGCGTACTGTATACTGACCTTCCAACAAGCATTGACTTGATACCCCGTTCTCCGGTCAGCGATGTGTATGCACAGATAGTGCAAGACCTGAAAGATGCTTCAAATGATCTGCCTGAAGTGGATGCATATGCCGCTTCGGATAAAGGAAGAGCAACAAAAGGCGCTGCATTAGGTTTGCTATCCAAAGCATATCTTTTCATGGAAGATTATCC
>NZ_CAMLHF010000347.1 GCF_946479715.1 uncultured Pedobacter sp.
CGTGCAAACATGATCCTGACCGCTGCCTTGATTGAAGGGGTTGCCCTTTTCTCGGTTATCGCAGGTATTCTTGCGATGTTCGTATAGCTCTTTATCACCCTGAGCTTGTCGAAGGGTAAAAAAACAACTGCACCTTAAGCACAGGGCGGCGGGTGCAGTTAATTCCCCCTGTCCCCCTAAAAGGGTGACTTAGGACGGAAAAACTTAACTAAGCATTTAGTTCTTTAAATAAAAAGTTCGATGATTGTGTCACCAGCATTAGTAATTCTATTTAGCTCCTGTTGCGTCGCACACTTGGACTGTAACAACATTATCAACAATTTCAAATCTAAGTCTCCCCTTTAGGGGGACAGGGGGAATTTATGGAACTACTTACTCCTTCCTTTGGATTAATAATCTGGACCTTACTGGCCTTTATTATTGTATTTTTTATTTTGAAAAAATTTGCCTGGACGCCAATTTTAAACGGATTGAAAGAAAGGGAAAAAGGCATTGCTGATTCTTTAGAAACAGCAGACAGGGTAAGAGCAGAAATGGCCCAGTTAAAAAGTGAAAATGAGGAATTGCTGGCACAGGCCCGCGAAGAAAGAGCTGCTATGCTGAAAGAAGCGAGAGATATTAAAGACCGTATTGTAAATGATGCCAAAGAACAGGCAAAGACTGAAGCATCTAAAATAATGGTGGAAACACAGCAAGCTATTGAGCAGCAAAAAATGGCTGCCATGACGGATGTAAAAAACCAGGTTGGCAAAATGGTAATAGAAATAGCAGAAAAGATTTTAAGAAAAGAATTAGGAAATAAAGAAGCACAGGAAGCGCATATAAAAGATTTGGTTGAAGAAGTAAAACTGAATTAATATGCTAATTCGATAATGTGCTGATTTGCTAATGCAGTAGTATTATCAGGGAAATTAGCACATTAGCATATTAACTAATTAGCAAAATGTATTTATGTCCAATCCACGTTTAGCATACAGGTACGCAAAATCAATAATTGATCTTTCGCAGGAGAAAGGCCAGTTGGAAGACGTGTTTAATGATATGCTGTTTTTGCAAAAGGTTATAAAAGACAACCGGGATCTCCTGGTTCTTTTGCGCAGCCCTGTGATAACTGCTGATAAAAAAATAAATGTAGTGGAAGCTGTAACTGCAGGACGAGTTACTGAAATAACTGCTCTTTTCAACAAGCTTTTAATTAATAAAGGAAGAGAGTCGGCTTTACCTGAAGTAATTACTTCTTTTATTCAGCAGTATAAGGAATTGAAACAAATTCATACGGTAAAGCTTACTACAGCAACGCCTATCAGCCAAAATTTGATGGATGCATTTATTGAACAAATAAAAAGAACAACTGCTATTCAAAACATAGAGCTTGAAGCAAAGGTGGATGAGAAAATAATTGGCGGATTTGTTTTGCAGACAGGAGATCAATTGATAGATGCAAGTGTTGCGTATGATTTAAGAGAAGTGGCAAAGCAGTTTCAGAACAATGATTTCATATACAATATCAGGTAGGAGGCCAGGCCCCCTTCCGACTTCCCCCGATAGGGGGAAGCCATCCGCACACAAGGCTAGCTTGTATAAGAGTATAATGATAAACAGATAGGTTTTGTGCGGTGATGGCCTTCCCCCCGGGAAGGTCGGGATGGGCCCGTCGAATAGGATTTCAGAACGATGAAAGGATTGAACTGAAACAAGTTCAGTATAAACTCGCAACAGGTGATGATAAGAATTACTGAAGCTGGAACAAAAAATATTAAGTATTAAATTTTAAATCTCATTTATGGTAGAAATAAAGCCAGATGAAATAAGTGCCATACTGCGCCAGCAGTTAAGCAATTTTAATTCGAGTACCGACCTGGAAGAAGTAGGTACTGTACTGCAGGTGGGTGATGGTATTGCCCGCGTGTATGGTTTGGGTAATGTACGTGCAGGGGAGTTGGTGGAGTTTGAAAGTGGTGTAAAAGCAATTGCTTTGAACCTTGAAGAAGATAACGTGGGTGTGGTATTAATGGGTGGAATGGAAGACATTCAGGAAGGATCGAAAGTGCGCCGTACCGGACAAATTGCTTCTATTAAGGTTGGTGAAGGCATGGTCGGCCGTGTAGTAAATACATTAGGCGCACCAATAGATGGCAAAGGGCCAATTGTTGGCGAACGATATGAAATGCCACTGGAGCGCAAAGCGCCGGGTGTAATTTTTCGTGAGCCGGTGAAAGAACCTTTGCAAACAGGTATTAAGGCTATTGATGCCATGATACCGATTGGCCGCGGCCAACGCGAATTGGTAATTGGTGACCGCCAGACTGGTAAGACTGCTATTTGTGTTGATACCATTATCAATCAAAAAGAATTTTACCAGGCAGGCAAACCGGTTTACTGTATTTATGTGGCTATTGGCCAAAAGGCTTCTACCATTGCAGGTGTAATGAAAAATTTACAGGATGCAGGCGCAATGGAATACACCATTATTGTTGCTGCTTCAGCATCCGATCCGGCTCCTTTGC